>CAZTQI010000067.1:0-3721 GCA_964615805.1 uncultured Candidatus Saccharibacteria bacterium
ACAACAAATCCGTAATTCACTTTTTGCACTTAGAGATTCTGGCGCTATTCCTTTTGGAACGGCACTTGCATACGCAAAAGAGGTTCAGAAGATAACTGGAGTGCGCCCTGCTTTTCTTCTCGCGATCATTAAACAGGAATCAGATCTTGGTAAAAATGTTGGATCTTGTCTCGTGACAGATTTAACTACTGGTGATGGAAAGGGTAAAAATACTGGTACATTTTTTGAAAAAGTTATGAAATCACCAAGAGACACTGTTCCATTTCAGGTGATCACAAGTGCTTTAGGAAGAGATTGGAAAACAACTCCAGTTTCTTGTCCGATTGGAAGCAAAACATATTATGTTGGAAGAGGCTTTGGAAGTGCGATGGGTCCTGCTCAATTTATTCCATCAACATGGATGATATTTGAAAAAAGGATAGAGGCTGCTCTCGGTGTAAAACAAGCTGATCCTTGGAGAGCTAAAGATGCTTTTACTGCCTCGGGAATGTATTTGGGTGATTTAGGTGCTAGTGCGGGGACATATTCCTCAGAAGTTGCAGCAGCATGTAAATATTATGGAAGTGGGGGAGCAAGTTGTGCTTATGGAACTCAAGTGATGGCAAAGGTTGCAAATATTCAAGAGACTATGATTGATGTGTTGGAAGGCAACTAGTAAGTAGTCGATAGTAAGTAGTTTGTAGTGGAATTCTGATATTAAAAAATGCTCATAACTTTGTGCTGAGCATTTTCTTAATTTAATTTCTACTTACTACAAACTACCTACTACTAACTATTTCTTCACCGGCGCCTTTGGAGCTGTTGTAGTTGCTGTTTTTACAACTGGAGCAGTTACTGCTTGCTGTTGTGCAGCTTGTTGTGCAGCTTGTTGTGCTCTTTGTTGTTGCATTTGCTGGATTTGCTGAGGTGTAAGTTGGTTTGATTGCTGTGTTCTATTTAAAGCTGGATTTTTTACTGATAGTTTTTGACGATTATTATCTCCTCCAAAAAAGATCCATGTTGTAAAAAATATTGAGAAACCAACAATTAAACCTGAAAGAAGCATAGCTCCCGGGATGCTCATGTTTGCAATTTTGCCTTGTATTTTTTTAATTATTTTCATTTTATTTTTTTTATATAATAAACTTGTAACTTGTCGATACATTATACATCTAAAGCATAGTATATCAAAATTGCGGAGGTGGAAAAATTGGGCCTTCCCGGTAGCAGATTTTCAGTTCACAAAAATATTTACATTTTTGCTTGGCAATAATGGTAATTATTGCCAAGCTGAAAATTCACTACCGGGCTTGCTTTTTGCCTTGATTTGTTATAATATCTATCCACAATGAAAAAGGATATACACCCAACATATTTTAAGGATGCAAAGGTTACATGTGCTTGTGGCCATACTTTTACCGTGGGTTCAACAAAAGAAAAAATCGAAGTTGAAATCTGTAGTGTTTGTCACCCGTTTAATACTGGTGTTGATAAAGGCTTGGATACAGCGGGGCGTGTTGAAAGATTTAAGACTCGAGCTTCAAAGACTACAAAGAAGTAGGTATTTTAAAAAACAAACCCTCGTTCGTTCGGGGGTTTGTTTTTGATTTATTGCTTTTTATTTCAACAAAAACTTTAAATTTGCTACACTATATAAAACAATGACAACAATTGAAGAATTCAAAAATAATAATAAAACTTCCTTTTTGGCACAGGAATATGAGAAGCTCGAAAAACAAGCGGGTGATGTTTTGCGTATGATAGAAGCAGATCCGAGCATGAAAGATTTGGCAAAAGATGAAATGGATTCCTTGGAAGAACAAAAGAAAAATTTGATGAATCAGATGGAGGATATTGTGAAAAAGGAAATTGAGGAAGATGAGTTTCCTAACGAGCTTATTCTCGAGGTTCGAGCCGGTGCAGGAGGAGATGAAGCGTCGCTTTTTGCTAAAAAGATCGCAGATATGTACGAAGGGTATGCAAGAGCGAATGGGTGGAGTTGGAGAAAGCTTAATGAATCATTAAGTACTGTTGGTGGATATAAAGAAGCTGCTTTCGAAGTTCGTGGACAAGATTGTTTTATGAAATTTAGATTCGAAACAGGTGTTCATAGAATTCAACGTATTCCAGCTACTGAGAAATCTGGAAGGGTACACACGTCCACTGCTTCTGTCGCTATTTTACCACTTAGAAAGAAAGTTAATTTTGAGGTTAAGCCGGATGAAATAGAGATGGAATTTTCTCGCTCTGGTGGAGCTGGTGGGCAAAATGTGAACAAGGTTGAGACTGCCGTGCGCCTTATTCACAAGCCAACAGGTATTGATGTGCGCTGTACTTCAGAAAGAAGTCAGGGCAAAAACCGAGAGCTTGCGATGCAGATCTTGATGGCAAAACTTGAAGCCAAAAAACAAGAAGATGATGCAAAGAAATTTGCAGGTGAAAGAAAAAGTCAGATTGGAACTGGGGATAGGTCTGAGAAAATTCGCACATACAATATCCTTCAAGACCGTGTGACCGATCACCGAATAAAAGAATCGTGGCACAATATTGAAAGTATTTTCCTTGGGGATATTGAAGACATTTTAACTTCTGTAGACGAGGCAAGTAAAAAGGGTTTTGATATGAGTGGGGGAGACGAGGATTAAAATAGATTTAAGATTCATGATTTAGGATTTAAGAATGAGATAACTGCCCTGTAAAAGACGGTGGAATTACTTGTTTTTGGAAATTATTCATGAATCTTGAATCATAAATCATACTTCTACCCAAAGGGTTGCTTTTCCTGGCTTTTTCTGTTAATATCTGACTTACATTTTATATATGGAACCAACAACCAAAATCAACGACCAAGTTATCGAAGGCATGTTTAAAGCAGGTGCTCACTACGGTTACACCCGTGCTCGACGACACCCTTCAACAAAATCAGCTATCTACGGTGTAAAAAACCGAGTTGAAATTATTGACCTTGAAAAAACAAAGGCACAATTAGAAGAGGTTAAGAAATTCGTAGCAACTTTAGCAAAAGATGGAAAGCAGATTCTTTTTGTTTCAAGTAAGAATGAGGCAAAAGAAGCTTTAAGAACTCACGCATTGTCACTCGGTATGCCTTATGTTGCTGGCCGATGGATTGGTGGAACTCTTACAAACTGGACAGAAATTCGAAAGCGAGTTGAGAAGTATCTAGATCTTCAAACACAAAAAGAAAAGGGTGAACTTGGAAAATACACAAAGAAGGAAAGACTTATGATTGACCGACAAATTGCAAACCTCGAGGACATGTTTTCAGGTATTGTACATTTGCGAGGTATGCCATCTGCACTATTTGTTATTGATCCAAAGCAAGAAGAGATTGCAGTTAAAGAAGCTATTCAGATGAAAATCCCTGTTATTGCTCTTGCAAACACAGACTGTAATATTTCAAATATTGAGTATCCAATGGTTGGAAACGATGCAAGTCGTGGAAGTATTGGTTTCTTTGTAGGTGAAGTTTCAGAAAGCTACAACACAAAGTAAAAAAGACAGCCCCTGCTGTCTTTTTGCTCTTTAATATTATATAATTAATCTAAATAAATAATTATGGCTATAACAACAGAACAAGTAAAAGAATTAAGAGACAAAACTAGTATTTCCGTAATGCAATGCAAGAAAGCACTTGAAGAGGCTGACGGAGATATGGATAAGGCTATGATTATCCTTTCAAAAAAAGGAGCAGAGCTTGCTGCTAAGAAAGGGGATCGAACCC
>CAZTQI010000068.1:0-3707 GCA_964615805.1 uncultured Candidatus Saccharibacteria bacterium
ATTGCGGGATCGTCTAATGGTAGGACAGCGGGTTTTGGATCCGTTTATCTTGGTTCGAGTCCAAGTCCCGCAGCAAAATAAATTCCGCCAGCCTTGGCGGTATTTTTTTTGCTGCGGGAAGGAAGTGCTCGGACGCACTTCCGACTTGGACTCGAAAGGCACAGCGGGCCCCAGATTAGTAAATCTGGGAGCGAGCCAGGGCTGTGAAAAATTTTTGTGACGACAAAAATTTATTCCTAGCCGAGTTCCAAGTCCCGCATTTACACCCAGATTAAAGCTCTCCCTCTATTGATTTTTGTAATATTTCACCACGTCTCTCGGCGTTATAAATAGACAGTATTACATGAATTGTAATACACATTTTACAAGATAATTTAAATATTATGATAACAACAATCGCTTGGGTACTTATTGTTTTGTGGCTTTTGGGTTTGGTGACAAGTTTTACTATTGGAGGATTTATTCACATATTACTCGTGATCGCAATTGTTATGTTCTTGATTCGAATTGTACAAGGGAGGAACCCATTATCATAAGCTAACTAAACATCATGATAATACTATTTATTCTCGGAATATTGCTCGGTGCAATCGCCGTCATTTTTTCACTACAAAATACGGCAGTTATTGTAGTATCTTTTTTCTCTTGGACTTTCACAGGCTCCCTGGCTCTTGTTTTGTTAATGGCGATCAGCTCGGGAATAATTGTCACCCTACTTCTTTTACTTCCTGAATTTGTCTCAAATTATTTTGAAAACAAATCTCTTAGAAAGAAAAATACAAAAATTGAGGAAGAACTTAGAAAACAAAAACAATTAACAGTTTTTGCGCATCAGACTCCCCCAACAAAAAGTCAACTCGAAAAAATTGAACATGGGGAGATTGAAGAGCCTGAAACTCCATCAATAGTGAAATAATTTGTTTATGCTACGATAAAGTAAAAAGGTGTTTATAACATAAGTATATTAGCAACAGACATAGATTTTTTCAATCTATATTTGTTACTGCAAACTTTCACAACCTGCGTTTATAATGTCTCCATATTGCTCCGACTTAATTCCAAAATAGTCTAATATTGTGGGTGCAATGTCACACTGTTTTTTATCCTTTCTATCATTTATCATACTTGCACTATTGCTTATTAAAACAACCCTTCTTGTATCAAGATTAGCCACACTATGGCCTTTTGTATTTATATTCCAACCGTGATCACCACTTACAATTATCTGTGGGTTATTTGAATTATCTTTTAGTTTATCCAAAATAATTCCAAGGCCTTCATCGACATTCTTAATTACATTATCATACTCAGGTGATGGAACACCGAATCTATGTCCAACACAGTCCGGTGAGCCAAAATATATAAATAAATAAAAATCTTCATCTCTATACATATTCAAAAACTCTGTCGCTTTTTTTGCCACATCAATGCTGTTTGTGCAATTATCACCTATATAATTATTTTGTTTGTAGGTTTTTGTATCATGCCACCACGCTATATTCTTACTCACATCCTTAAAAAAATTGGAATTTAGATAGCAGGTTCCTTTGCCGTATATTGAGCCGATTTTTATATCCTTATCATACAACATTAGCCTTTCAAAAATTGTCTTACCGGCGGGAATTTCTCCACCGCATGCATTATTGAAAACTCTGGTTATCTCGGCTGGCAAACCAGTGTGTAGCTCGGCGTTTCCAGGAGCTGTCTCTGTTACTTTGTGTCCAGTAATCAAAGCTTCACTATTTAAACCTCCATCTCCAACTAATCTTTGAAAATTTTGTAATTTATTTTGAGCAAGTAATTTGTTAAAATGATCAACATTCAATCCATCAACTCCAATAAGAATTATTTGCCTTTTTTTCTCGCTAGTATTATTAAAATTTATTACAAATAATAGTATCGCAATAGAAGACAGCAAAACTAAAATCCAAATTAAAATTTTATTCTTCATTTATCTCAATTATATCACTTAAATTAATCCTCTACCCTAAGCCATCATGGTGAGATGGCTCGATTATTTCTCTCCTAATACTCTGATTACAGCAAGCTCGAGAGGAAGCTCGGGCAATGCACTAATATTCATTTCTTCGCGAGCTTTTAGGAATTCTGAGATTGTAGCCGAGGAAATCCCAGACTTTACGTCTTTTGATTTTTCCAATAAATATTCAAATTCATCATCTCCCACATCCGCCTTTATGCCCTCGTGCATACTTTTTGCATAGCGTACCAAAAGTGCAAAACGAAGTGTACGAAGCACAAGCTCCAAATATGTTGAAATTGAAAGATTTAACTGCTTCACTTTTTCAATCGTACTCAATGCACCATCAATATTTTTTGTCGCCAAGCAATCAACAAAATCGTGAATCAGGGTTTTTGAAGGTGCACCTAAAGCATTTCGAACCTCTTCATCATCAAGCTTTTTGTCTTTCGACATCCCGATCACTTTTTGAAGTGCACCAAGCGAGAAATAATTGTCTCGGGAATCTTTTCAAGCTCTGTTGTTGCGAGCATAAAAATTACATATGCTGGTGGCTCCTCTAGAGTCTTGAGGAGTGCGTTGAACGCCTCTTTCGTGAGCATGTGAACCTCATCAACAATATAAACCTTGTATGTGGAATGAAAAGGTAAAGTATTTACAGCATCGCGAATTGCACGAATATCATCAATACCTCGATTTGAAGCGGCATCGATTTCGTAGATATCATCCGAATGTGTCCCCAGATCCTTTGCTAAAATTCTCGCTATAGAAGTTTTTCCAATTCCTCTAGAGCCTGAAAAAAGATACGCATGCGCTATCTTTTTGTTTTTTATCGATTTTTCAATAACAGAGACAATATGATCCTGCCCCATTACCTCGCCAAAATTGCTTGGGCGATATTTTCTATATAAGACTTCTGACATAGGGAAAGTATAGCATAGGCGGGTAGAGTTATGAAATACGAGGAATGAGTCATGATTGATTTAAGATTTATGATTCAAGATTTAAGAATAAACACTAAAACAGATTTACCCCACAATCAGAGACAGTGGGGTTAAAAAGATTCGAGCGCACTCAGGTTTGGAACCTAAGCGCGATCTTGTTCGTATTTAAGAAATCTTTTGGACTTCTTAAATTTATTTTTATGGTTGGAGCGAGCCCTGTTTATCTTTGGACAGAATCCATTGATCACTAATTGGTAGTTAGCTTAAGCTGGGTACCACGTAATTATTCTCCTTTCTAAGAGGCCAAGGTTGTGACTCGAGAGCAAGGCGCGTTGCGGGCCGCTCGCGAATCGGGTTCATGTTTCGGGCCTAGCATTGGTGCCAGCCCGTACCAGCCGAGCCGTTGGGCGCGGAGTCGTCGCGATACTTTCGCGGCGCAAGTTCCGAAGTGCCCTAGGGCGTCCGGCTCGGCTGGATTTTGGAGGGAGCTGCCCACAGATTTCGCTAGCGAAGTAAGCCTACTTGGCGTTACTGCTTTGCGTTCTAGTGGACAGCTCCAAGGAGTTAGGGTTTAAAAATCTTTCTCGTTGATGCTTGTCCGATGGTTAGTAGAGTGCGTACACTAGCCATAGCTAGATGCGCACCGAAATGGCGAAGAAGTTTTCATTACGTTGTTCCTATTGGTTTGGGAAGAACAGGTGAGGCTGGAATTTATTACTCCAAGCTCTGACCATCCCCATACCTTTAAATACGAAGATTAGGTACTATGCATTTATGGCCAAAAA
>CAZTQI010000069.1:0-3690 GCA_964615805.1 uncultured Candidatus Saccharibacteria bacterium
CATAATAGCAAAAGGAGGGCTTTAAGTCAAGGCTTATTCTCCCCAGTTATTACTTCTCCTCATTAATAGTAATTTTACTTGTATCTGTTGGGAATTTTGACCTCCAAAATGGTAGTATTTTTGAGTCCCCCTTCTCAATTGCCGGGTATGTGGCGATAACAGTTGCAAAAGATTCCCGAGAAATGCCGGCCAAATCACGCTTTAATTTCTCTGCATCATATCCATATATAAAGTGTGGCTTACCTTTAATATTTAAGGTTATTGAATTTGTATTCACGTTCAAAGCATTTGAGCTAGATGCGAATTCAAAAGATAAGTCACTTAAATTGCTTACTGTAATATCTTCACCCGAATATCCTGGGATAGACTTTTTGGCCAGAAACATTGAAATCTTTTTTACATCAACCAAAACACCAACGAAATCAGCTTTTTGTTTCAATGACAAAACATCATCCTTTGTCACCTGAGTCGAAGAAGAATAATGAATAGAATAGACATCTGGTAGGAGCACAAATGAATTCGGAATTTGCTGACCAGCACCACTTATGAGTTGTTTTGTAAGAGAATTTTTTATTGAATCTTGTGCTTTTATTAAATCTTCATTTTCTGCAACTTTTATTGTCCCTAATACACCTCCTGTAAAAGGTGTTTTTGATCTCGAATAGACAGTCTCATATTTGGCTGTACCCTTAAATCCAACAAAGGCCAAGTCGACAAGGTCTGAATTATATTCTGCACCAGGAGCATCTGCAGTTGCAGTCACCTCTAGGCTTCCGGGTACAGTTTTCTTTGCACCGGCAACCGTAACCGTACTTGTGAGTCTGTATATTTTACCACTCGGAGTTTCTAATCTAGTTTGTGCGAGTAATTTTTGAGAGGTTGTATTTTTATTATAAATAATTATTCTGCCCGTCGCTTTAACCGAAACTTGCTTCTCACCTTTTGCAGGCACAGACTCGCTAACCTCCTTGCTTAAACTTACAATTTCAAACGGAAGTACTCCTGTATCATCCTTTCTCACCATATTCACACTAGTATCAACTTCAGAGATAGCTTCCTTAATTTTTATATCAACTCTTGCGCTATGAAAAAATGATGAAGCGAAGATAAAACCGCCAATAAGAACAATAATTGCAAGAAACCACATACTCACCATTCCCCAACGAGGTTTGTGGTGATGTGTAATATACTCAGAGTGAAAGTCGAAATGAGAAACATCATCCTCTGGTAATACAACTTTTTTAACTGAGGCCCTCTGTCCTACGGCCTTCTTTTTTGACTTAATTTCTCCATTTTCTTCCCTACCAACATCAGCCATTGAAATATCCTGAATGGAGCGGTGATGCTCTGGGATTGTAATGTCTCTAATTGAAATCTTCTTTTTTACCATATTATTCTAAAGTATAATTATCAATAATTTTTTCTTTATTGTTTGAAATTAAATTTACATACAAGATTTCTGTTTCCAAAAAGAAATCCTTATGAGATGAGTATTTATATAAAATATATTTATTAAAAATGTTCTGTTCCATTGTGTACACTTTAAGCTCCTTGTCAAACATTACATGATTATCAAAACTTGAGTTTCTAATAATAGATTCAAAGAAAGAAGCTGTTTTTAAATCACTCATTAAATATACAGTGCTCGGCACACAAATTTGCTTCGTTAGAGTACTACAAGCATTTTGAAAGTGGGCCATCCAATCCTTTTTAGCAAATTCTATAGATTCGCGTATTTTCCCCACTTGATCCAGATGAATCTCGTCTTTTGAGTACATAGAGAGTGCTGAGGATGCGATTTCATAATCTAGGCCACATTTATCTTCAATACTTCTTATTATATTCCTATTACCGAGAGGAAATGAAAAGGTATCAAGAAGTCTTTCATCATTCACAAGAAAGATATCGGTAATGTTTTCTGCTACATGAACAATTAAGCAAGTTCCTTGAGGATCAAATTCATTTCTAAGCATAGAAAAAGAGGCTATAGGGAAGGAATGATGCTCTACTTTAATCTTATGCCAAAATTTATCGATTGTTTCTTCAAGCATAAACAAAACATTCTGTGGAACCGCACTTAAAAATATAGAAACTTCTAAATCCGATGCTTTTTTACCAATCGGGTTGTGAGTTTGATAGCCGTTTAATTTGATTCGTGTAATTTTTCTCTCAATCAGTCTAATATCTTCATCAACAAGTTGATCGTTCTTTATAACATCATTTGAAAGAAAACCTTTTTCTGCCTCATCGAGAGCTTTTTTAATAATTAATTCAGAAAAGATAATTGGCTCAGATTGTTTAATTTTTAATACATTTGTTTCAGAAATATACCAAGGCGAGGAATAAAAACAGGAAACACGAACAGGCTTAACAGCAAAAGAAGCGGAATGACTCAAAGCTTTTGTTAAAAGTGTTTTTAAATTCTTATCCATCACCACCAAAATATCCATCAAACCTTTTTGTTCTTTCGATACAGAAAAAATCCTTTCATTAAAAAGGATTGTGGGCTTTTCACCTGAAAGAGAATACGAAACCAAAGCAACTCCAATACTCCCGTTGCCAATGTCACAAAGAATTTCCACTCGGTTTTTATTTAAAGAAGAAGAAAATAATCCCATTGAGTATTATTATACTACACAACCTAAATGCTTCACAATATTTCTGTGGATTATTCTAGAACTGCCTTTATTCTTCTTACACCTGCAGACACAGCTTCTTCTTTTAATATTTTAAATATTCCTAATTCGCTTGTGTTTGAAACATGTGGACCACCACAGAATTCTTTTGAGAAAGCTGTCTCGAGTGAATTACCTATATAATATATTGAAACTATATCTCCATACTTGTCACCAAAAGTATGAGCTGCGCCAGTTTGCAAAGCCTCCTCTTTTGGAAGTTCAATTCGAGTCATAGGTAAAGCCTCTTTTATTTTCTCATTCACAATCTCTTCAACTTTTTTCTTTTCTTCATCTGTAAGCTTTCGAGAAAAAGCGAAATCAAAACGAAGTCTCTCTGAATTTATGTTACTTCCCTTTTGAACAATATTTTCTCCAAGAACAATTTCGAGAGCTTGTCGCAAAAGGTGTGTTGCTGTGTGAAGCTGTTTTGTTTCCTCTCCAGCATCTGCAAGCCCACCTTTAAACATTCCAGCAGATGAAGTCTGTGAAAGTTCTTGATGTTTTTTGAATTCTTCATTGAATGCGTTTTCATCTATCTTTATTCCCTTTTCTTCTGCAAGCTCTTTTGTCATTTCAAAAGGAAATCCATATGTTGTGAAAAGTACAAATGGGCTAATTCCTTTTTCAAATTCCTTTAAACCTTTCTCTAAGGTCTTTTCAAACTTTTCTTCTTCTTGAGATAGGTTATTTAAGATGAATTCAGAATTTTTCAAAATCTCTGGATACACCTCTTTGTAAATTTCAATTACAGACTTTGCAACTTCGCCTGTGAACGAATTCATACTAAGCTGTTTTCCGTATCTCACTGCGCGCCTTATAAGTCTTCGTAAAACATATCCCTGCCCAGAGTTTGATGGAGCAATTCCTTTTTCATCTCCGAGAATAAATACACTCGCCTTTATATGGTCGGCAATAATTCTCATTGCCTTATTATCCTCATCTTACTTTTTATCCGACAAACTGTCTATCTTTTTGATTCTTGCCCAAACTACTTCCATTTTGTAGTTGTCTT
>CAZTQI010000070.1:0-331 GCA_964615805.1 uncultured Candidatus Saccharibacteria bacterium
TCCTCCACATTTTCCTCGGTGCAACTTGTAATTTCGCAGTCGGCCTCATTTGGCTCACAAACTAAAGGCTGACAATCTGGATTTTCGGAATCACAAAGTTCAATATTGAAAGCTTTCTTTTCTATTTTTTTATAATACTCAATTTCACATTCTGCATCACCTTCTTCACATTCATAATAAAAACAAGATTCAATTTTTGGATCACATGGAGCGTGAGCAAAAATTATGTAGTCTCTTTTTACCACATATCTGTAATATGTTGCACCAACAGAAATTATTAAAGCGATAACAAACACCCAAATCAATATTTTAGATTTTTTATCCATACATC
>CAZTQI010000070.1:341-3632 GCA_964615805.1 uncultured Candidatus Saccharibacteria bacterium
AACAAAAGAGCGAGTTTGGCTGAGCCAAACTCGCTCTTTTTTATTAGACACATAATCACCTGGATCCCCGCATTCGCGAGGATGACAGAGGGGGGGAGGTCTAAATTCCTTCAGCCTTCAATTCTTCAATAAGTTTTGAAGCTGTTCTTGAAATTTTCTTCGGCATCTCGATTTCGATATGAACCAAAAGATCCCCTCGTCTTCTTCCATCTACGGGTACACCTTTCTCTTTTAAACGAAGAATTTCTCCAAACTTCACACCTACAGGAATCTTTAGGGTTATGACACCATCTAGGGTCTCTACCTGCCTTTCAGCACCTAGCAAAGCCTCTGTGAGCTTCACAGATAGCTTCATTGCAAGGTTACTGCCTTCCTTTCGAATTTCTTTATGAGGCTTCACATGAGCTCGAATGTATAGGTCGCCAGCCACCCCATAAGGTGCTGTTTCTCCCGCACCAGAAAGCCGCACCATTTCTCCATTTTCAATTCCTGAAGGAATCTTCACCTTCAAACTATGTGACTTTCTGTATACGGTATGGCCGTTACAAACTTTACATTTTTGCTTTGGAATCTTGCCTGTGGCGTTACAATCTGGACAAGCTCTTTGTGTGGCAAAAGATCCAAAGATAGAATTTTTTGTTTCTGTAATTTTTCCATCACCGTGACATTTTCCGCAAGTTACAATTTCCGTATTCGGTTCGCCACCAGTACCATTACAATGATCACATTTTGACATCGTGTTTAAATTGATATCTTTTTCAACACCAAAAATAGATTCTTTGAATGAAAGTTCAATATCTATCGATATATCATTTCCACGTGGAGTTTGTTGTCTTCGCCCTCCTCCTCTGCCTCCACCAAAAAATTCACCAAAGATGTCGCCCAAATCGAATTCCATATTTCCACCTTGCTGAAAACCAGAGAAGTCAAAACCTCCAAAGCCTCCACCTTGCCCACCACCAAAACCACCAGCATCAGTGCTTCCAAAAGTGTCGTACTGTTGACGTTTTTTTTCATCAGACAGCACAGTATACGCCTCACTCGCTTCCTTAAACTTTTTATCATCACCACCAGTTTTGTCTGGATGATGTTCGTGCGCAAGTTTACGAAACGCTTTTTTGATTTCGTCTTGTGAGGCATTTTTTGAAACGCCTAGAATTTCATAATAATTTTTTGATGACATGGTTGTTTGAGTTTAAAGTTAAAAGTTGAAAGTATAAAGTATTTTTACATTATACTTTCTACTTTATACCTTATACTATTTTCCTTCCTCCTTCGGTTCTTCCTTAAATTCTGCGTCACGCACAGTTTCATCCTTTGGAGCTTCTCCAGCTGGCTGAGCTGAGGCTTCTGCATTCTGCTTTGCCATATGCTCACCAATTTTTGACATTTCTGTCGAAAGCTCTGCAGATGCTTTTTGTATAGCGTCCATGTCAGTACCATCTTTTACTTTTTTCAATTCTTCAATTTTTTCTTCTACACCTTTTTTGATTTCTTCTGTAATTTTGTCTGCATTATCTCGTAGAGATTTTTCTGCAGTATAAATCATTTGATCAGAAATATTTTTTACTTCCACAGCTTCTCTTTTCTTTTTGTCCTCCTCTTCGTGAACTTCTGCATCCTTCTGCATCTTTGCAATATCATCTTTTGAAAGACCTGAACTTGCTTCGATTCGAATAGATTGTTCTTTTCCAGAAGCTTTATCTTTCGCTTTCACACTCAAAATTCCGTTTGCATCAACATCAAGAGTCACCTCCACCTGAGGAACACCTCGTGGTGCTGTTGGAATACCTTCAAGAACAAATCGCCCTAGAGATTTATTGTCCTGAGCCATAGCTCTTTCACCTTGCACAATATGAATTTCCACAGAAGTTTGATTATCTGCCGCTGTTGAGAAAATTTGAGATTTTGATGTTGGAATTGTTGTATTCTTCTCAATCAATTTTGTTGCAACATTTCCCATTGTTTCAATACCAAGAGAAAGTGGAATAACATCAAGAAGCAAAACATCTTTTACATCTCCAGTGAAAATTCCTCCCTGAATAGCAGCTCCGAGAGCAACAACTTCGTCCGGGTTTACACTCATATTTGGTTCCTTACCAAAGAATGCTTTTACTGCATTTTGTAATGCTGGCATTCTTGTCTGTCCTCCCACAAGAATCACTTCATGAAGATCTTCTTTTTTGAAAGGAGAAGCTTCAAGCGCTCTCTTTGTAATTTCCATTGCACGATCAATAAACTCCTGAGTTAATTCCTCAAGCTTTGTTCGTGTCATTTTTAATAGAAGATGTCTTGGTCCCGAAGCATCTGAAGTTATGAAAGGAATATTAATTTCTGTTTCAACAGCTGTTGAAAGTTCAATCTTTGCCTTTTCTGCAGCTTCATCTAATCGCTGAAGAGCAAGAGCATCTTTTCTAACATCGATTCCAGATTCCTTCAAAAATTCCTCGCCGATGTAGTTTAGAATTTTCTGATCAATATCTTTACCTCCTAGGTGGGCGTCTCCGTCTGTTGATTTCACTTCCACAACATCTCCACCAACCTCAAGAATTGAAACATCAAATGTTCCTCCACCAAAGTCGAACACTACAATTTTTTCGTCCTTCTTTTTATCGAAGCCGTATGCAAGAGCTGCAGCTGTTGGCTCATTGATGATTCGCTTTACATCAAGACCTGCAATTTTTCCAGCGTCTTTTGTTGCTTGTCTTTGTGCATCGTTGAAATATGCAGGAACTGTAATAACTGCCTCTGTAATAGTTTCTCCCAGTCTTGCCTCTGCATCAGCTTTTAATTTCTGAATAATCATCGCTGAAATTTCCTCTGGTCGATACCATTTATCACCCATTTTTACATCAATACCACCATTTTCTGATTTTCTAGTTTCAAAAGGAATACTTTTAACATCTTTTTGAACTTGAGCTTCATCGTAGTTGTGACCAATAAATCTTTTTATTTGAAAGATTGTATTTTTGGGATTTGTTACCGCTTGTCGCTTTGCAATAAGGCCAGCAAGTCTTTCTCCTGTTTTTGATTCTGCAAGAATAGAAGGTGTTGTTCTAGCACCCTCAGCATTTTCAAGAATTTTTGGAACACCTGCTTCCATCACTGCCACTGCACTGTTTGTTGTACCTAAGTCGATACCAATTATTTTGCTCATATAGTTTTTAGTTATTAGTAGTTAGTAAATAGTAATAAAAAAGATTCATGATTTATGATTCATGATTTAAGAATGAGAGACAAATTCGGATTCATAAATCTTACTTCATAAATCCTAAATCTGTGCTCTAACGA
>CAZTQI010000071.1:0-1649 GCA_964615805.1 uncultured Candidatus Saccharibacteria bacterium
GAGTTACTTTCTCTCCATTTTCAAATGAAAGTTCAATAACAGCACGTGGAATAGTAATGGGCTTACTCTGAATTGTTTTATTACTGTTCTTTCCTCGTCCTCGCAACTTTGGCATTCGCTTGATCACATCTCGGAACTCTGGGCGAATTTTGTGTCCAGCACGAGCCTTCTGACCTTTTGTACCTCGGCCAGCTGTCTTTCCTCTTTTGCCACCTCGTGCAACTTGAGTACTTGTGATTCTCTTAGTTTTTGATTTTAATGTATGTAATTGCATAATATTTTTATTATTCTGCTATTTTACTTTCAACTTTTGCCTCTTTTGCGACCTTTACCTTTGGAGTCTTAAGCATTTCAATTGCCTTAATGGTTGCTTGTGCAATGTTTAATTTGTTTTTACTTGGTGAAATAACTTTTGCATTAACATCTTTTATTCCGGCAAGCTCAAGAACATCTCTCATAGCTGAACCTGCAATAACACCTCGCCCTGGAGCTGGTTTTATCATAACTCGAGCACTTGAATACTTACATGATACTTCGTGAGGAATTGAAAAATCTTTTGTTCCTCGAACTGTAATAAGATTTTTCTTTGCGTCTCGGACAGCTTTGTCGATTGCAAGTGATGTGTCTCCAGCTTTACCTGTACCTACACCAACTTGACCTTTTTTATTTCCAATAACAATAGCTACTGAAAATGTAAACTTTCGTCCTCCTGATGCAACACGAGTAACTCGGCGAATATTAAGAATTTTCTGATCATATTCAGACTTCACTCTTGGTTCTCGCTTTGGTCCACCTGGGCGTCGATTCTTTTTGAAATCTCGCTTTGGAGCTGTCATTGATGTTTCCTGCTTTTCAACTGTTGCAGAATCGAAACTATCAAAAGCAACTGGTGCAACAGGAGTTGTTTCTTCTTCTTTTTTTATAATATTATCTGTCATATATTTAGAAAGTTAAGCCGGCTTCACGAGCAGAATCAGCAAGAGCTTGGATTTTGCCTGTATAAATAAAGCCACCTCGATCAAATGCGACCTTTGAAACACCTACCTTCTTTGCGTTTGTTGCGATTTCCTTTCCTACTTCTTTTGCAGCTTCCATCATTGTTCCTTTTGATTTAATTGAAGAAGCAGATGCTAAAGTTACACCTTTTGTGTCGTCAATAATCTGAGCGTAGATATACTTGTTTGATTTGTATACAGCAAGTCGTGGCATCTCAGTTGTTCCTGAAATTTTTGCTCGAATACGCGTATGACGAGTAGTTCTTTTTATTGTTTTTTTGTTAGTTCGTGAGTTTTTCATAAGCCTTTATACTGTTTTCTTACCTTGCTTGCGACGGATATATTCACCAGCATAGTGAATTCCTTTACCCTTGTAAGGCTCAGGCTTCTTGTAATCTCGAACTATCGCTGCAAACTGACCTACCTTGTCTTTGTCTAGACCTGAGATAGTCATTGTTAATTTTTCAGTTACAACCTGAAGACCTTCTGGAATAGCTACAATAACAGGATGTGAAAAGCCTAAAGCCATCACAATCTTACCATCCTTAACTTCCCATTTGAAACCCACTCCTTCTACTTCAAGTTTTTTTGTAAACCCTACCGTTACACCTTCGATCATATTGCGCAAGTGTGCGGCATATGTACCCCAAAGTG
>CAZTQI010000071.1:1659-3552 GCA_964615805.1 uncultured Candidatus Saccharibacteria bacterium
AGCCACTCTTGCAACTGCTTCAGCCTCTTTTTTTTCAACCTCTGCTTTTTTTACAATGAAAACAGCTTCGTTGTCTTTTACTTCAACAACAATTCTTGGATCCATAGAAATTGAAAGTGCACCTTTTGGTCCTTTCACAGAAAGTGTCCCTTCTGTGAAGGTAACTTCTACATTTGCCGGTATGCTTGTTGGTTTTTTTGCTAGTCGTGACATAGTTGTAGGTTACCAGATATTAAATAAGGCTTCGCCACCAAGCTGTTGAGCCCGAGCGTCTTTGCCTGTCATCACACCCTTTGGAGTTGTGATTATGAGTAAACCGTATCCGTTTTTAACGGGAACTATTTCCTTCGCCTTTATATACACACGTCTTGAAAAGTGAGAAACTCGCTTTACATTAGTGATAACTGGCTTCTTGTTAACATAGAGAAGTTCAACCTCAATTGTTTTCTTGATGTCGCTCTTCCCCACTTCTTTTACCTTACCCACATAACCTTCTCTTTCGAGAAGTTTTAGAATCTCTAGTTTCATTTTAGAGAACGTAATTGTTGCTGTTGGAAGTCCAGCAATATTTGAGTTCTTAAGATGAATAATGAGGTTTGAAATTGAATCTGTTACCATGATGATTTTTTGATGCCCGGAATCAGGCCATTATTGGCCATTTCCCTAAAGCAAACGCGACACAGCCCGAAGTCCCGCATATAAGCTCGTTTTCGACCACAACGAACACAGCGTCTCACGATACGAGAGCTGAATTTCGGCTTTCGGGTAGCACGTACTATTACTGATGTTTTTGCCATAATTTGCTGTTAAAGACTAATTAAAATAGCTCTTGAGAGCTCGCGATATACTAGCAAATATATAGGGAAATGTAAAGGGTAAGCTGTTAGGCTCTAGGCACTAGGCTCTAGCTAATGCAAATACAGGCTTTTCCTTCGGAAAAGCCTGTATTTATTGGGTTTTTATGGGTTGTATTTGACATATTGACCGTATTATGATACAATATAGGATAGCAGTTATTTAACATAGGTAGAGGCCTTAGAAAAGCCCTGGTGACCCGAATTCACCAAAGTAATAGAAAAATGAAAACGTATCGATCGATATATAGCTACAGCATACTTTACACGGCGAGAGAACATAACAAGCCCATCCTGATACACACATCTGGTATTCTCGGAGCCAATTCCATCGATGAAGCCAAAGCAAAGGCACAGGAAGCCTTCAACAAAAAACACCCGGGCTTGTATGCCGACATCACTGTCACCGAACTTCAAGAACGGCATGTGAAAAACCTTTTTTCTAAACTTACACCCCTGTAAATTATGCCAAAGTACATCGTCGCATTTATTGCTTCGCCCCACGGAACTGAAAAGGATCGTGAATACCACGAATTTGAAACACCAGCTCAGCCTGGAACTTTCTCATTCTGGTACCACGTTCACTCCAGCTTCCCTGGGACAACGGAAAAACTTGAGTGGACTCCGGCTTAACACCGACCACGCATCCCCCACCACCCCTCACAACACAATCGTGACGGGGTGGTTTTTTATATAGCATTTGAATCCTGAATCCAAACAAAAGTGAGGTTGTAATTTCCCTATCTTCCATCCCCTCTCTTCAATAAATTAAAATACAACTTTTTGGGAAACTAGCGAGCGCGACGGCGCGAGCTCGAGGAATTTTTCAGCAGAAAAATATCCGTGTTCCCAAGAAGCTGTATTTTAATTTATATCATCTTACTCCCCAACATACTCATCAACTTCACCGCAGCCTCCTGAGCAAGCTTGGTGTCTGTACTCTTGATGAAAGTCTCCCATTGAGTAGTGATGGCTTTGTCGCCTAATTGACGGATGTCGTTTTCTAGTTTAACTCTGTTTTCAAAAGAGATGGTTTCTT
>CAZTQI010000072.1:0-1620 GCA_964615805.1 uncultured Candidatus Saccharibacteria bacterium
TCCTAGCCTTTTTTGTTTCGTTTTTGTGGCGATGACAAAAATGAAAAAGCTACTTAAAAAGAAACAGCTTTTAGCCAAGTGAAAATTATTCAACAAAAAAAGTTTTTAAATCCCCCAGAAATAATGCTTAATCTTAAACCTCCCTTCTCCTATCCTTCTTTTCAGAATTCTCACGTTTTTGTTGCAATCTTTTCTCTTTAGAAGCTTTAGTAGGTTTTGTTGTAAATCGAACTTTCTTAGGTTTTAGAGCCTTGTTTATCGCTACATAGAACTTTACAATTACAAGTTCTTTGTTTTCCAATTGGCTTCTTGATGTCTGGCAAGTTAAGACATATACTCCTTCGTCAGATATCTTGGTTTTTAGTATCTCAAGAATTATAAGCTTGTGCCTAGCACTTAAAATTGATGAGTTAAGCACATCAAATCTTAACTCAACCTTTGAATTTACCTTGTTCACATTTTGTCCGCCAGGACCACTACTGCGCACAAAATTAAATTCGAGTTCAGAATCCAACGTCCCAGTTTTTATAATTTCATCTTCCATATCTTTGCTTCAAAGGGGTTAATAGGTATTCGAGTCCATTAAGACGAATTTCGTACATTGTACTCATGAGCATTCCAAGCTTGCCGGTTGGTAATCCTTTAGAATGATACCATACAAGATAATGTTCTGGCAAATCACAAATAAATTTTCCGGCATACTTTCCGTAAGGCATTTTCACACTTACTAATTCCAATAATACGTTGCTGTCCATAATGTGCGCCAAGATAATAAAAAAAAATTAACCATACGGTTCGAGAGGTTTTAAGTACTGCTTTTTTTATATCTTTGCAAAAAATTATTTTTATGGCAAAAAGAAAGATAAGCTCAGAGACTCAGGATTTATTATTGGCGATAAATGAATCTATGCTTGAGAAAAAAGCAGAGGACATTTTAATTCTGAATCTAGGAAAAATTGAAAATGCAATCACACAATATTTTGTTATCTGCACTGGAAATTCTAATACTCATGTTAACACAATTGCTCAATATGTAGAATTTAATGTAAGAGCAAAATTAAAAGACAGACCTTGGAAAAAAGAAGGATTCGAAAATAGCGAATGGATATTGCTTGATTACGTAAACGTTGTGGTTCATGTTTTCCAGCCACAAGCTCGTAGTTTTTATAGACTTGAGCAACTATGGGCAGATGCAGAACCTTTTATAACAAAAATTTAACACTGCTAGTAAAACAATTCATCAAATATTAAGTTAATTATCAGATTTAGATACAAAAAGATGGAAGAAAAAAAAGGATTTGGAGAAAATAAAAATCAAAAACCTAATATGCCAGGAGGTACTCCACCGAATTCGAAGAACAGAATCTGGATATATGTAGTGATGTTTGGGATTTTTCTCATTTTCTCGTTTATGGATTTTGGTACAAAAACAAAAGAAATAACCAGAGATAAGTTTGAAAAAGAATTACTTAAATCAGGTGATATAGAGAAAATAGTCATCGTAAATAAGGAACGTGTTGATATTTTCATCAAAAAGGATAAACTTTCGAAGGACAAATACAAAGATGCTGCAAAGTCGGGTCCATTTGGTCTTGGCGGAAATTCGGGACCTCATTTTAC
>CAZTQI010000072.1:1630-3527 GCA_964615805.1 uncultured Candidatus Saccharibacteria bacterium
AGACGGAACGGTTACGTTCGAAATTGGCGACACAAAAGGATTTGAAGACCAATTAGAAGTTGCTCAGGCTGATATTGATCCTGCAAAAAGACTCAAAGCTCAATATGATACTCAGTTTAACTACACAGGTGAAATTCTTGGATGGCTAATTCCAATCGCATTATTAGTAGCACTATGGTATTTCATATTCCGTAGAATGAGTGGTGGGGGTGCTGGTGGAAATCAGATTTTTAATATCGGCAAATCAAAAGCACAGGTTTTTGATAAAGAACGCCGTGTGCAAGTTAATTTTAATGATGTTGCTGGTTTAGAAGAGGCTAAAGTCGAAATTATGGAAATTGTTGACTTCCTCAAGAACTCAGATAAATACACAAAACTCGGAGGTAAAATACCTAAAGGAGCATTACTTGTAGGCCCTCCAGGTACAGGTAAAACATTACTCGCAAAAGCCGTAGCTGGTGAAGCGAATGTTCCTTTCTTCTCATTAAGTGGTAGCGATTTCGTCGAAATGTTCGTCGGTGTGGGTGCATCAAGAGTTCGCGACTTGTTTAAACAAGCAAAGTCGAAAGCTCCTTGTATTATATTCATTGACGAAATTGATGCTATAGGTCGTGCTAGAGGAAAAAATCCAAATTTCGGATCGAACGATGAAAGAGAAAATACCCTAAATCAGCTTCTTACCGAAATGGATGGTTTTGATACCAATGGAGGTGTAATTATTCTTGCTGCTACAAACCGTGCCGACATTCTCGACAAAGCACTGATGAGAGCCGGACGTTTCGATAGACAGATCCATCTCGAACTTCCTGATATTGTTGAGCGTGAAGCTATTTTTAAAGTTCATACACGCCCGCTTAAGATGGCTCCTGATGTGGAAGTTAGTTTTATGGCTAAACAAACGCCTGGTTTCAGTGGTGCCGATATTGCAAATGTTTGTAACGAAGCAGCACTTATTGCTGCACGTAGCGACAAAAAGCACATCGAAAAACAAGATTTCCTCGATGCTGTTGATAGAATTATTGGTGGACTAGAACGTAAAAGCAAAATTATTTCTCTTGATGAGAAAAAAACTATAGCATATCATGAAGCCGGACACGCAACAGTTAGTTGGTTACTCGAACATGCAAATCCTCTGCTTAAAGTTACGATAATCCCACGTGGACGTGCTCTTGGCGCAGCTTGGTATTTGCCAGAAGAAAGATCTATAACAACTAAAGAACAATTACTCGACGAAATGTGCTCTGCCCTCGGCGGACGTGCAAGCGAAGAACTCACCTTTGGCAAAGTTTCTACCGGAGCATTAAACGATCTCGAAAGAGTCACCAAACAAGCTTTTGCAATGGTAGGATTTTTCGGAATGAGTGATAAGATTGGAAACTTGTCTTATTATGACTCATCTGGGCAAAATGAATATGGATTTACAAAACCATATAGCGAAAGAACCGCAGAACTTCTCGACAACGAGGTTAAAGCAATGATCGAAGAACAATATGGACGTGCAATCAAAGTCCTTCAAGACAATGTAAGCGGACTTTCACAACTAGCCGAAACGCTTCTCGAAAAAGAAGTAATATTTGGCGAAGATCTCGAGAAAATATTTGGTAAACGTAAAGGCGAAATGGAATCACTCCGAAAAGCTGAAGAGGAGAGAGAAGTTAATGAGCTTAAGTTATTGAAAATCAAGGAGCAAGAAAACAACACTGAAACTATTTCTTAATAATCTTTTTTATGGAATGGCAAACTGTATATTCAACCACAGATGCTTACAGGGCAGAAATCCTTAAACAGGTTTTAGAAAATGAGGGACTGATTGCGGTAGTTATAAATAAAATGGATTCTTCATATCATATTGGTGAGATATATGTGAATGTTGAGTCTGAGTTTTATGAGAAGGCAA
>CAZTQI010000073.1:0-3520 GCA_964615805.1 uncultured Candidatus Saccharibacteria bacterium
AAAATATAGTTGTGATTTGAAATTTTTTAATCATTAAGTAATGTCAAGAGTCAGTGTCAAAAATAATAAAAATCACAGATTTTTTGTTCTTTGGACTCTGGGCTCCAGCTCCAAACTCTGGCCTCCGGACTTTTTTCTTCTGCTCTTCTCAAAAAAAAAGCCCTTTTTACAGGGCTTTAAATTTTATTGTAATGGTGTAATAACCTCGATTAGTTCAGGAAGGTCCATTCCGATATTCTTTAAGTGTTCGATTGTTGGAACACCGTTGTTTGTCCAACCTCTTCTTTCGTAAACAGCATCCAATAATTTTTCATATTGAGCTTCTCTGTATGTTCTGAGAATTGCCATTTTTTCGATTGTGGTTTTTCCTTCAGGTTCAACATTTAGAATTGACTTCAATTGTCCGTCGTATCTTTCTGCTCTTGATTCGTATTCTTCAACAGTAACTGGTCCGCAAGCTCTATAAGGTTGAGCGTCGTGTTTTCTTAGTCCATAGCCTCTGCGAATATTGAAAATTCTCTGGAAATTGTAAACTCTCTCTGATTGACGGATAAGTCCTGCTTCGTCCAATTTAGTTCCAGTAACACCTTCATAAACAGCAAGATAATTTCTTACATGTTTTGGAATTTTATGTGGTTCGAATTCTGTTTTATTGTCGGCAGGAGTAACGTCATTCCAAACAATTTTACAAAGTCCTTGAAGTCCGAACCATGTTCTAAACATTGGGAACCAGTGCAAAGCATTTGCTTTATCTTCGAATGTTGGAATCATGTTGTTTACCATGTCCATGAAAATAAGCCAAGCTTCGTCGTGCTGTGGGCCTTTGTTTGTCATTGCATAACCGCCTTGCTGCGCCAACGATTCTTTTGAAACGTACTGAGAATATTCCAAACCTTTGTTTTCCATTCCGATATCTTGGAGGAATTTAGGATCTGCACCGTATTTTTCAACAAAAATTTCTTTCATCTTGCGAACGCCCATACCAGCAATTTTTCCAAAGCCTTCGCCTCTTGCGCATTGGTGAAGTACTTCAAAAGCAGCTTCAGCATTTCCAAAATTAAGTTCAAGACCTCCTGTGATTTCTTTATTAATGACACCGTTTTCGTAACATTCCATGATGAAAGCCATAATTGTTCCCCAGGTAATTGTACAAACGCCGTATGTGTCGCAATAGAAGTTTGCTTCGATAATATCTCTGTAATCAAAAATGCCCATGTTTGAGCCAAGACCAGCTGCTGTTTCGTATTCAGGTCCTTCAACTATTACTTTGGTGCCTTTGTAAGGTCCGGTTCTAGGTTCGAAATTGTCAACTCCTTTGGCACATTGCATTGCACAACCAATCCAACATCCATCGTTGATTCCTTGTGTAAACCATTTGTCTCTTAGTAAGTCACTGTGAATCTTAATTGCGTCCTTGTGTGAACCAAATTTAAAATTGTGAGTTGGTAAAAGGTCGTAGTCGCTCATCACATTAACGATGTTGGCTGTACCTTTTTTCTTCATTTGATTTTGTTTATCGTCGAGGTCGCGCATTTCGCCTGCATAGTCACGACCAACAGTCATAATTTTTTCGAGATCAGCAACATTATTTAAGTTTCCTTGAACGCCAGGAATTCTTGCTACAATAGCTTTAATCTTTTTATTACGGAAAACAGTTCCGATACCACCACGACCAGCCTGTTTTAAACGAATCATTTTACGCTTTGAATCCCAGAAGGTAAAATTGAGCATTCCAATTAATGAATGTTCAGCAGCTGCACCAGCCGAAACTATTCCGATGTTTTTCGCATCTTTTTCATCTGCTGCAAAATATTCGGTTAACTCTTCACCCAAAAGATGTGAGTCAACTTCAAAACCAGGATCTTCAAAAATTTCTATTTTATGATTTACACCATCAATAAAAATAATCACATCTTTGTCTGCTTTTCCTTGAATTTCAAGTGCATCAAATCCAGAAAATTTCATGAATGGTCCAAAGTATCCACCAACATTAGAGTCCATAATTGAGTTGGTCTCTGGAGAAATAGAAACTACTAGTGATTTTCCTGCACCTGAATACTGGGTGATTCCACCGATAGGACCTGGAGAAATGATAATTTCATTTTCAGGATCGCTCCAGTGTGTATCAGGCTTTGTCGCATCCCAAAGTAATCTTAATCCAAAACCTTTTCCACCAACGAATTTATCTTTCATGTCCTGAGAAACAGGTTTCTCTTTTATTTCGCATGTGCCTACATTAATATAAAGAGTACGATTGTTATAACCCCTCTCGATTGGATGCCATGTGTAAGACCAGCTTTTTAACTGCTTTTGTTTTGCTCTGAGTTCTTCTAAGTTGTGTCCCATATTGTTTTTCTTTTCGGTTTTGTTTTTCTGAAATGGATGCTTTAAGTATCTGCACAAAACTAAATTATTTTTGCATAAAAATCAAGGACATTTATCAGATATTTTTGATAAATATAATCATGAACGACTTGCAAAGTCTTGCAAAGCGGAATATGTAGATTGATTTAACTTTGATTATCTTTGCGCTAAACTTATTTTATGTTAGATTTTGACATTGTAATAATTGGAGCAGGAGCTTCTGGACTCACCGCGGCAATAAGTGCTACAGAATACGGACAAAAAGTACTCGTTCTGGAGAAAATGGTTTCGCATGGTAGGAAGTTGCTAATTACTGGGAAGGGGAGATGCAATATCACAAACTCAGCAGATATCAGGGAGTTTTTGCCACAGGTATATCCTGATGGGCGCTTTCTTTACTCTGCTTTTAAATCTTTTTATAACGACGATATTATAAATTTGCTCGAGAATTGTGGTGTTGAAACAATGCTAGAAAGAGGAGGGAGGTACTTTCCAAAATCCGAGAAGGCATCAGATGTTGCCGATGCTCTTTACAAAAAAGCGAAGGCAAATGGCGCAGAGTTTTGGTTTGGAACAACTGTTAAATCAATCGAATATGAAAATAATGAGGTAAATTCAGTAACATACATTAAAAATGGACTTACAGGATTTATTGATACTAAAAAAGTAATAGTATGCACTGGTGGAAAATCTTATCCGGGAACGGGTTCTACTGGCGACGGCTATAGATTGGCTGAAGAAGCAGGGCATAAAATTGAAAAATTATTTCCAGCGCTTGTTCCATTGAATTCAAAAGAAGATTTTGGTGAGCAAATGCAAGGGTTGACTTTGAAAAACATCAATGCTAGCTTATTTATCAACGGCAAAAAAGTAGTGGAAGAGTTTGGCGATCTTATGTTTGCACATTATGGTTTGTCGGGACCAGTAATTTTAACCTTGAGCCGACAAGTTGTGATTGCACTTGAAAGAAAAGATGCTGTCACAATTTCTGTTGATTTTAAGCCAGCTCTCGATTTCGAAAAACTTGATGCAAGATTGCTTCGTGATTTTAATGAGCATGGCAAGATGAAAGTTGGAAATTTGTTTAAATTATGGTTGCCACAAAAAGCAATTCCAGTATTTATTCAACAACTAAAAATTGATGAAGAAAAACATG
>CAZTQI010000074.1:0-3516 GCA_964615805.1 uncultured Candidatus Saccharibacteria bacterium
ACTTAAGACCAAAAGCTTTTTCTGTTTATGTCCCAACTTTTTTAACTCAATTTGTTTCAGCAAATGTCCTTCTTTGGATAATTTCAACTCTTTTTGTTGTGATTGCAGCTTTTATACTTTTCGAAAAAAGACCTTTTGTTCCACCCCTTATTGCTTCAATATTTTTTACAATAATTGTTTTATTAAATGCAACTTGGGGAAAGCCTTCTTTTGATTTTTATTATAAAGATGTTTCAATAGCACTCGCTTCGCTTGCGCTAGCAATTAAAAGCAAAACATTGTAGTTGAAAGTTTATAAAGTTATCAAGTTTGTAAAGTTGAATACAGAATACAAAATCAGCTATGGAAAAAATTACAGCAAATACAGAATTAATAAAAATCTTTCGGCTCGCAGACTCCCAGAAGGATGCCCTCAAAAAACTGCGAATAAAAACAATTTTGGATCTTTTGTATTACTTCCCCTCTCGCTATGGGAATATTGCAGAAATTAAAAACATTTCTTCTTTCAAAAAAGGAGACTTTGTTTCTTTGTATGGAGAAATAAATAAACTTAAAATTAGCAAAGCTCATGTGAGTAAGATGGTGATGGCAGAAGGTGAAATCTCCGATAGTGGAGGATCTAAAATGAAGGTTATTTGGTTCAACCAACCATATATTGCAAAAATGTTAAAAGACGGCGATTTAGTAAAACTTTCCGGAGCAGTCCAAGAAAAAAAAGGAAAAATGTATCTTTCAAACCCCGAGTCGGAACCTATAAAAGAAATTCCAATTTCTGTGGGTGATTCTCTTTGGGGAGAGACTGGAGATAATTTTGATAAATTTGGCTTCCCTGTGTATCCAGAAAGCAAGGGAATAACAAGTAAATGGATTTATCATGCAGTAGATAAGATTTTCAAAAGTGGAGTATTGGAAGAACTTCTCGATCCCATTCCCAAAGAAATTTTAGAAAAGTATAATCTTCCCGGACTTCGAACGGCCCTAGTTTGGATTCATACCCCCCACAAACAAAGCGATGCTGAAGCAGCACGCAAGCGTTTTGCCTTTGAAGAAGTTTTTTTCATTCAACTCCAAAAAATGAAAGATAGGAAAAATAATCGCTCAAAAAAATCATTCATTTTACACACGGATGATAAAGAAATTGAAAGTTTTATAAAAAGGTTTCCTTTTCAAGCAACTGAAGCCCAGCTTCGTGCAATAGCCGAGTCTGTAAAAGATATGAAAAGTGGGCGACCAATGTCTCGCCTTCTAGAGGGTGATGTAGGCTCTGGAAAAACAGCTGTGGCTGCTTCGCTTGTATATGCAAGTATTATGAGCTCACCAAATTCAAATAAATTCGCACATCTTCAAACAGCATACATGGCACCAACAGAAATTCTAGCCAAACAACATTTTGAATCTTTTATAAAATATTTTGCATATACAGGAGTCTCTGTTGGACTTATCACCGGAAGCGGATGTCAAAAATTCCCATCAAAAGTTCGCCCAACAGAATCAACACCTATTTCAAAAACTCAACTTTTAAAATGGGTTGAATCAGGAGATATTCCAATTGTTATCGGTACACACGCCCTAATTTCAAAAAATGTTTCATTCAAAAATCTAGCTTTTGTAATTATTGATGAACAACATCGTTTCGGAACAGAACAAAGACAGAAGTTAACAAGAAAGGACGATTTTGTTCCTCACCTCCTTTCGATGACAGCAACACCAATCCCCCGCACTCTTGCTCTCACAATTTTTGGAGACCTTGATTTAACCCTACTCGATCAAATGCCCTCAGGAAGAAAACCAATAATTACAGAAATTGTTTTACCCGCAAACAGAGAGGAAACTTATGAAAAAATTCGTGCAGAATTAAAAGCTGGCCGACAAGTTTATATTATCTGCCCACGAATCGATGAACCAGATCCAACTAAAGAAATGGCCATACTTGCAAAATCTGTTAAAGCTGAAGCTGAAAGATTAAATAAATATGTTTTTCCTGAATTTGTAATTGATATTATGCATAGCAAGATGACTCCAAAAGAAAAAGATGAAGCCATGGAAGGTTTTATGGATGGAAGCACACAAATTCTTGTTTCGACTTCTGTGGTGGAGGTGGGTGTGAATAACCCGAATGCAACTGTGATTTTAATTGAGGGAGGAGAAAGATTTGGCCTTGCTCAACTCCACCAACTTCGCGGAAGAGTTATTCGAGGAAATCATCAAGCATATTGTTATGTGTTTACAGAAAGTAATAGTCAGAAAACCAGAGACAGATTAATTGCTCTCAAAACTGCTAAAAACGGTTTTGAACTTGCAGAATTTGACCTTGCACAAAGAGGAAGTGGAAAACTTTATGGAGAAAAACAATGGGGCATCTCTGATATTGGAATGGAAGCAATTAAAAATATCAAAATGGTAGAAGCTGCACGAAACGAAGCCGAGCATATTATCGATATCGATCCTGAACTTGTCTCATATCATAAACTAAGAGAAAAAATTGAAATGAGGATAGAGATTCATTTTGAATAAAGGGTCGTTCTGTTAATTATTTCGAATATTTGGAAATTATGTCTTTGTATGCTATTTTGCACTGACAAATGAACAAAAAACTAAAACTAACATTAAACATAATAATTTATATTTTTGCAGGAATTGGTATTTTTCTCGTATCAGGATATTTTGCTGTAAGGTTTGGATTCACGAACACAAAAGGAATTGTTGATAATCAAAGAATGGGTTTTTACAATAATACGAATCCTGAAAACATAGCCACACAGATTGAGTGGGCAAAAACTCCTGAATGGAAAGTATTTTCTGATGCAGTAAAAAAAGATAAAGATGTGCTTTCTCGTGTCGAAAACGAAACAGGAATCCCCTCTCGACTAATCGTCTCAGTGCTCGCAGTTGAACAACTTCGCCTTTTCACTAGCGAAAGAGAAATTTTTAAGCAAGCATTTGCTCCACTTAAAATCCTTGGAACCCAATCTCAGTTTTCTTGGGGTGTTATGGGTATCAAACCAGAAACAGCAAAAGTGATTGAATCGAATTTAAAAGATAGTTCTTCACAATTTTATCTTGGAAAAGATTTTGAAAACAAACTAGATTTCAAAACTTCCGATCCTGACTCAGAAAGATTTGCTCGTATTACAGATGAGCATGATAGATATTATGCATATTTGTATGGGGCAATTTATATTAAGGAATTTATCGAGGCTTGGAAAAAAAGTGGAAAAGGAGAAATAAGCAATAAACCAGAAATAATCGGTACGCTTTATAATATCGGCTTCAACAATTTTGAACCCAAAGAAAATCCGCAAGTCGGTGGCTCAGAAATTGAAATCGATGGAGTAAAGTATTCCTTTGGAGGGCTTACGTACGAGATATATAATTCAAATGAGTTATTTGATTTCTACCCTAAAAAATAGATTGATTATAGGTATTTTTCTGATATAGTAGTTGTGTTGCGCGTGTAGCTCAGTTGGTAGAGTGAGCTTGGGATGGGACCCAATCGCAAGACCGGAGCACGACGGT
>CAZTQI010000075.1:0-3485 GCA_964615805.1 uncultured Candidatus Saccharibacteria bacterium
CTAAAATTTCCTAATAATTTTTAATTTTGTAATTTTTAATTTTTAAATAATGTTTTAATTATTTAATTTAAAAAATTGAGACATTAGAAATTATTTATTCCAGTTATGGCAATAAACTGGGACTTGAAAATTACAAAATTAAAAATTCACGAAGTGATAAGACTTAAATCTGAAAAAGACATAGAAATTTTGAGAGAAGGTGGAAAACACTTGGCTTTTGTTTTGCAACAATTAAAAAAAGCTTCAAAGCCAGGAGTAACAACAAAAGAACTTGATGATTTAGCGTACAAACTCACTATCGAATTGGGGGACAAACCTGCTTTTTTAAACTACAAACCCTTTGGTGCAAAAAGAGCTTTTCCTGCAAGTGCTTGTATTTCAATAAATAATGAAATTGTCCATGGTATTCCAAATGAATCAGTAAAAGTTTTAAAAGAAGGGGATATTGTTTCTTTAGATATGGGTTTGATTCACAAGGGTATGATTGTCGACTCAGCTATTACTGTACCTGTTGGGAAAATAGATGAGGAGGCAAAGAGACTTTTAAAATTTACAAAACAATCGCTCGATGCTGGAATTAAAGCTATTAAAATTGGTGGACATATTGGTGACATCGGTCATGCTATTGCAAAAGTTGCGTACAAAAACAAATATGGAATTGCAGAGGGGCTTTGTGGACACGGCGTTGGTTTCGCTGTTCACGAAGATCCCTATGTTCCAAACGAAGGCATGATAGGGGAAGGGCCAGAAATAGTTCCAGGGCTTGTGATTGCTATCGAGCCTATGTTTAACGAGGGTACGGGGCAAACAAAAATTGCAAAAGATAATTGGACATATATCACAAAAGACGGTGGGCGAAGCGCACATTTTGAACACACTATTGCGGTGACAAAAAATGGAATCGAGGTTTTGACGAAGTAATTTTTTCTGTATTTACCTTATGTCATCCTCAGGTACTCCTGGGGATCCAAGTTAATCCAAAATAATGTGGCTACAAAATCTTTCTCGGTGAAAGTTTCTTCTGGCACGAAAATTTTTTGCTAAAAATTTTCTCCGTCCGTCGTCGCCACTCCTCCCGAGGCCAGCTGAAACTTCCACGCTCAACGATTTTGTAAAAATGTACCCTTCGCCAACTTTTTAACAGCTAAAACATTTGAGTGAGCTCTGAAACTCTTCATAGCTCACATAAAATACAGGTAGTCGAATTATGTTATTTTTCTAAAACTACGATATAATAAACTCTATGGAATCCCCTCACCTAAAAATGTCCCGACCTGCTTCTTCCGAAGAAGGTAAAGACCAAGAAAAATTAGAAAAATACAAAGTGGATTTTGAAAAACTCACAGAGGTCATAAAAACAGATATTGAATCGTTTAAGGTTTTGTCGAATGAGGTGGAGTCTGAAAGTGAATTTCGGAGGGTTTCTAAAGAAAATCTTAAAAATAAAATTCTTAAAAACTTAGAAAAAGTCGAAATGATGAAGAAAAATCTAGACATCGGAAACATACCAGAGGCTGATCCAGAAAAACAAATCGACACAACTCAAACACCAAAAATCCCTAGCTGGCTAAAAGAAATTGAAGAGAACGACACATCACTTGGAACAATCGAATGGGACAGAGAAAAATACAAAGACTCCCTATTCCTCTCACCAGAGCAAATTACTAAAAAAACAATCAAAGGAGAAGATCTCCTAACTCTAATCAAAAAAGAAAAAATCCCTGTATTAAACGCCAATGTCCTCGACTACCTCCTAGAACACAAAGAAGAAATACCTGAAGAATGGAAAGGTAAGTATATCTACTTCTGGGGCACCATTTTCCGGAACTCTGATGGCTACCGCTATGTCCGCTATTTGTGCTGGGTTGGTTCCGATTGGGATGACGATAGCCGTTGGCTTGGCGATGGCTGGGATGGCAGCAAGCCTGCTGTTCGTCTCGCATAGTATGAGTTTTAGGTATTTAGTTTCTTTGGATTTTAGTTTTAGTTTTTTCGCGCTATAATATGAGGTGGTAGTAGGAAAATATTCGTAAGGTTAAGATTTTACGATTCCGAATCCAGTATCCATACATTAAGAATTCTCAGCTAGTAAACCATCAATTGAAATAATTTTTGTTTTTGAATTTGGATATTTTTTCAAAAATTTTGAGAAGGATACATTCTCCTTTTTCCATTTGCATTCATATGCAAATATATCTTCCCCTTTTTTTTCAATAATATCAATTTCTAATCCCTCCCTAGTTCTCCAGAACATTATCTCTGGTGGAAAAGTTTCTAATGTGCCAACTTTTATTCTTTCGGAGACAAAAAAGTTTTCAAAAATTGAACCTTTATCTTCTCTCTCTTCAATCTTTTTATATATATCAACTAAAGCATTTCTAACTCCAATATCTAAGAAAAATATTTTAAAAGCTTTTTTCAATTCAGTCCTTGGATTATTGGAAAAAGAGTTTACCGTTTTTATTATAAAAGCTTGCTCAAGCAGTCTTAAATATTTAAGAATGACAGACCTGCTGATTCCTAAGCTGTTAGATAATTCATTAATTGATACCATCTGGCCAATTTGATGTGCCAGAAGTTTAACCAGATCTTCAAAGGCTTTTGGTTTCCTTATTGCCTCAAAAATAAAAACATCTTTATATAGGTAATTTGTTGCAATTTTTTTTATTTCGATTTCCTTCTCCTCTTTGGTTTTCGCTCCAACAACAGCTGGATATGTTCCGTAAAGCATAAGGTCATATAGGTCTTTCTTTGAAATATTTTTTGATAATCTTATTTCATCAAGAGATAGGGGAAGTAGGTTGAATTCTATTGCTCTGCCTGTCATCGGTTCAACAATTTTATTTGCCAAATCAAACGAACTTGAACCCGTTGCAATTATTTGTACACCAGGGTATGTATCATGAAATACTTTAAGAATTGATCCTATATCTTGTATTGTTTGAGCCTCATCAAAAACTACAATTTTTTTCTTTTCAGTTAAGGGGAGTAATTTTTCAGGTCTACCAAGTACAAAATGTTCTCTGATTTCAGCGAGCTGGCAGTCATAGTAAGCCCCGTCTTTTCTAAAACTTTGAATGATTTTCTTTGACAATGTTGTTTTTCCAGACTGGCGTGGGCCGTAAAGTACCACCATGCTATTCTTAAAAAGTTGATTCTTAATTTTCTCTTCAATTTTTCTTTGAAATATTATCATATGTGCAAGTATAGCAAATTGCTCTCAAAAGAGCAATTTGTCGAAATTTGTATTATCTGCTTATTTATAGCTATATTTTTATGTATGGTTTTTTAAAATTGGATCTTTCTGCTTTTTATTTGGTAAACAATTTAAAGCGACTCATTGTTTCAATTAGTTTCATTATATTATTAATTTCCGTAATAAGATTTCCATAATATTATAATAATTTTCAAAAATGATATATAATAAACCCTATGGAATCCCCTCACCTAAAAATGTCCCGACCTGCTTCTTCCGAAGAAGGTAA
>CAZTQI010000076.1:0-3398 GCA_964615805.1 uncultured Candidatus Saccharibacteria bacterium
CATCGTAGCGCTTTAGTGAGGGAGATTATTTTAGGGGACTTAGTTAGAGGTGAAATACAGGCCTGGATTGCCGATCAGGTCGGCAATGACAATGCAGGAAAAGCACGATAATACGCGCAAAATACGCCTAAAAGCCTCGAAATTCGACAAAAAATAAAAAATATGTTAAAGTAGCTCCTCATTATGCAAATCAGAAACATCGCGATTATCGCCCATGTGGACCATGGAAAAACTACTATCACCGACGCTCTTCTTCGACAAACAGGAATGGTGGAAGCTGGAGTATCTATGGACTCAAACGCTCTAGAACTAGAGCGTGGTATTACTATTTATGCAAAGAACACTTCCCTATTTTGGAAGGACACAAAAATTAACATTGTGGATACACCAGGCCACGCCGACTTCGGATCTGAAGTAGAGCGAGTACTTCGATCAATCGACGATGTGCTCCTTATTGTTGATGCTCAAGAAGGCCCAATGCCTCAAACTCGTTTCGTATTGAAAAAATCTCTAGAGCTTGGGCTTAGACCGATTGTTGTTATTAACAAAATTGATAAGCAAGCAGCAGATCCAGCACGTGTACATGACGAGGTACTAGAACTTTTCATGGATCTTGGTGCACACGATGAACAACTAGACTTCACCACTATTTATGCCATTGGACGCGAAGGTGTTGCAAAGAAAAACTTATCAGATGAATTTGTAAACCTTGATCCTCTGCTTGATTTAATTATTGAAAAAGTTCCACCCGCAAACAGAGACAACACAGCTCCACTTAAAGCACAGGTTTTTAATCTTGCTTACGACAACTTCCTAGGGCGAATGGCTGTCTGCCGTGTATATGAAGGATCTGTAAAAGACGGGCAGGAAATCTTCGCAAAAAATGAAGATGGAAAAATGCATAAGGGACGAATCACAAAACTTTATACATTCGAAGGAATGAAAAAGAAGGATGTAAAGGAGGCAGAATCTGGAGACATTATTATGCTTTCAGGACTTCCAAATATTTACATCGGGGAGACAATTTGCGATTCAGACACAACAGAACCTTTGCCATCTATTCATATCGATGAACCAACAATCAGTCTAAACTTTTTAGTAAACGACTCACCTTTCGCAGGAAAAGAAGGAAAATTTGTTACAACAAGACAAATTAAAGACAGACTAGATAAAGAACTTGAAATTAACGTCGGTCTAAAAGTTGATTCTAGTAATTTTGACTCATACAAAGTGTATGGTCGTGGTGAACTTCATATTTCTATTCTTCTTGAAAATATGCGCCGTGAAGGTTATGAGCTTCAAGTTTCTCAGCCACAGGTTATCACAAAGGAAGTTCTAGGTGAAAAGCTAGAACCATATGAGGAAGTAACCATCGACGTTCCAAATGAAGTTACTGGTGTAGTTATTGAAAAACTTGGAAAGAGAAAAGGTTTAATGATGAATATGAAGCAGGAAGGTGCAACAACCCGAATGATTTTTGAAATCCCAACTCGAGGACTTCTCGGATACAGAAACCAATTTACAGTTGATACTCGAGGTGAAGGAATTCTTTGTTCACGATTCCTAGATTTTAAGCCGTTCGCTGGAGAAATCGAGAAGCGAGCAACTGGCTCAATGATCTCAATGGAAACAGGAAAAACCCTCGCCTTCTCACTTTGGAATTTGCAGGATCGAGGAATGCTTTATGTTGGAGCAGCAACAGATGTTTATGCTGGAATGGTGATAGGAAACACTTCTAAAGGCGATGAGATGACAGTGAACCCAACAAAAAACAAACAGCTTTCAAACGTGCGTGCATCTGGATCTGACGAAGCACTTTATCTTGTTCCACATCACGAACTTTCTATCGAGCGAGGACTAGAAATTATGTCTGATGATGAATATTTAGAAATCACTCCAAAATCTGTTCGACTACGAAAACGATATCTAACAGAAGCCGACAGAACAAAAGCGATGAGAGCAGAGAAAGGATTGAGTTTTTAGGAACAGATTCAAGATTCAGGATTTAAGATTCAAGAATCAGAAAGATACAACACGGAAGACCGCGACGTAGTCGCGGTCTTTTGTTGTGTTATAAATCGTACACCACTATTCGTTATGTGCCATCATAATTTCAGATTGCATTATAGCTCCCTCAAGCAATTTTACAGAATCTTTTACACCGAGCTTTTTCATCCTGGGAATCATCACTGTTTTTACTTCTTCAATATACTCTCTCCATTCCTTAATCATCTTATCACTTATTTCATGAGTCCCAACAAAAGTTTTCATATTCTCTGAAATTTCGCTTGCCAATTTTTGTTCGGCAGACCTTAATATTTCTATAAAATCAAAACAATAAGGCTTCAACTCATCTGTGTTATTTTCTGGAAGAAACTCCTCATATGACTCATTTAATATCTTATTCAATTCCTCTAACCACTTATGAGTCGCGTCTTTTTCTGATAAAACATATTCTTTTATCATTTCTGCCTGCATTTCCATCCACACTAATTTTTTTCTCTCTTCAGGAGAAAAATCTTCTAAATTTCTTTTGTTTGGTCCTTCCATAATATGATTATTCTAACATAAACCCTCCAACCTTTGTACGAATAATATGAAAAGCAAGAGCTGGCACACCAAGCTTTTTTCCCCATTCGTGAGCCAATGTTCTCATATATGTGCCAGATGAAACCTCTGCTCTAATTTTTGCTACTTGAAAATTCGCATCGTTTTTCTCCAAAACCTCCCTCCACTTTGAGAGTATAATATCTTGTCGAAAATCCCCTTTTACTTTACTGATTTTTTCCTCAATTTCCTTCAATAGTTCTTTTGAATTAATTTCTCTCCAACCAAGAACCTTTAAATCAGAAATCTCCATTTCTCTTTTTGGTATCTCCACATCCTCCAGTTCCCCACTTCTCGCCAAAGAAAAAAGAGGTTTACCACTTACTGTCTTCGAGGAATACGCGGGATATTCAAAAATATTTTTCCCGATGAATTTCTTTAGTGTGTTTTCTGAATTAATTCTCCCCGCATTGTCATTCCCGTGAAGACGGGAATCCATGGATCCTCGCATTCGCAAGGATGACAAAGGAATTCCCATCACATCAAACGTGTCTGTCTCAAACCCAAACAAAACCTCCACCTCATACTCTTTTTTCATATTCAAAAATTCCTCCTTCCTATGCACAGCCTCGCCAGCAAGCACCAAAAGAACACCCTCGGCCAAAGGGTCGAGTCTGCCGGCATAAGTCATTTTTACACCATCATATTCTGGGCATTCTTTTTTGTATCTTAAAATACATTCAAGGGGCGTCTCACCTGCTTGTTTGTAAAGATTGAGAACTTTGTCCATGTGATATACAATAGTATGTAATGAGTGAAAACACAAACAAATTAAGCACAGACCCATATAA
>CAZTQI010000077.1:0-1318 GCA_964615805.1 uncultured Candidatus Saccharibacteria bacterium
GTAATTCATACACTTCTATTATATCGAAGTGTTGCACTTACTTGTTGAACTAATGGGATCATTTTTGCTTTCATTTGTAAAAATGGGAGATTTGTGGGAAAATTCAGAATATGAAGAATCTAAAAGACCTAACTGCCAGAATAATAGCATTTCGTGATGCTCGCGACTGGAAACAATTCCATAATCCGAAAGATGTTGCGTTGTCTCTGGTTTTAGAAGCCGGGGAAGTTATGGAGCATTTCCAATGGAAGTCAAAGGATGAAATGAATAAATATGTTGTAGATAGCAAAGAAGAAATAAGTGAAGAACTGGCAGACGTGCTGTACTGGGTTTTACTCATGAGTCATGATTTAAATATTGATATCCTCAAGTCTTTAGAAAAAAAGATAAAAAAGAACGAATCAAAATATCCAGTTGAAAAATCAAAAGGGAATCACACTAAATATACAAAACTATGATTGTCTATGAAGCTACGGCTAAGAAATTTATGGATGATGTTGATTCTAATCAAATACTTACACAAATTGAAAAAGCATTTCGTGATAAATTAGGGAGAAGTATACCTCCAAGTGAAATTAGTGCTTATACAAACTCTTTGCCTCACATGGAAAGAGTTGTTCGTAGGTCAAATGTATCTGAGGACTGTGGAATTTTAATCGAGTATAAGATACCTCTCACAAATTTTAGAATAGACTTTGTAATTGCTGGTGTAGATGAACAAGGAAATAAAAATTTTGTTATTGTTGAGTTGAAACAGTGGCAAAAAGCAGCTGTTGCTGAAGGTGACGGTCTTGTTGCGTCGTACACAGGTAATGCCGAAAGAGTAGTTACGCACCCTAGTTATCAGGCTTTGAGATATAAGGATTTTGTTAGTGATTTTAATGAGGTTATATACAGCGGGGCTGTAAAGGCATACTCATGTGCATATTTACATAATTACCCAACAAAAAACCCTGAACCTCTGCTAGATAGTAAATATGAAAAAGTAATATTAGGTTCCCCAATCTATTTTAGGGATGATCAATCAAAACTCGAAGATTATTTGGCTAAATATGTAAAATATGGAAAAGGTATGGATATACTGTATGAAATTAATAATGGAAAAATTCGACCTTCTAAAAAATTAATTGATCATGTTTCAAGTATGTTTGATGGAAATCAAAATTATATCTTACTTGACGAACAAAAAGTTGTATTTGAGACCGCTCGTTCCATTGCTAACAAAAGGGAGAAGTCTGTAGTTATTATTAAAGGTGGGCCAGGTACTGGAAAGTCTGTTGTCTCTATGAATTTGATTACCGCTCTTCTAAAAGATCAG
>CAZTQI010000077.1:1328-3283 GCA_964615805.1 uncultured Candidatus Saccharibacteria bacterium
CAAATTCCTCATTTAGGGATGCTCTTGTAAAAAAACTCACACAAAATAATCCAGCACAGAGAATTAAAAATATATTTAAAGGTTCATCAGTTTTTTATGATGCAAATGAAGATGAGTTTGATGTATTAGTTGTTGATGAGGCACATAGACTTAAAAAAAGAGGTGCGTTTATGTATCAAGGTCAAAATCAGGTCGATGATGTAATAAAATCCGCTAGGACCTCAATCTTTTTTATAGATGATGACCAAGCGGTAAGACCTGAGGATATAGGTACGGTAATGGAACTTAAAAAAATAGCCAAATTACATAATGCGATTATCTACGAAATGGAACTATCGGCTCAATTCAGATGTGCGGGGGCAGAAGGTTATATTAATTGGATTAATGATGTTTTGCAGATAAAAGAGACGGCAAATTATGATGGGTGGGACAAAAAAAGCTTCGACTTCCAAATTTTTGATAGTCCAAATAATTTACGTGAAGCTATAAACAAAAAATCAAAACAGAATAATGTTGCCCGTATACTTGCTGGATATGCCTGGGGGTGGTCTTCAGCGGCAGATGGTAATGGTGACGCAGAAGTTGAAGATGTTACGATACCGGAATATGATTTTAGTATGCCCTGGAATTCACGTAAGGTTGGAACAACTTGGGCTATTGATGATAGGGGGATTAAACAGGTTGGATGTATTCATACATCCCAAGGTTTAGAATTTGATTATGTTGGTGTAATAGTTGGAGATGATTTAAGTTTTGATAATGAACATGGGGTTTTTTCTACAGATCATAGAAAGTACAAAGATAAAACAGGAAAAAAGGGAATGAAGGAAAAGCCTTTGGAGTTAAATAGGTTGGTTAGGAATATCTACAAGGTTTTAATGACACGTGGAATGAAAGGGTGTTATGTGTATTTTGTGAACAAGGAAACAGAAAAATATTTTAGAGATAGAATTAATAAGATAAACAAAGGTATTTCAAAAACAGAATTTGTTTCTGAAAAAATTAAGATAGCTGTTAAGTCCCCGTATGCAGTAGAGATGGTTGCAATTCCTTTGGTCGGGTCAGCACCTTGTGGTGAGCCTTTATTGGGTGAGAATAATATTGAAGAAATGATTCAAGTTGAAAAAAGTAAGATTAGACCTGGAGTAAAATATTTTATTTTGATGGCTGATGGAGACTCTATGAACTTGGCGGGAATAAACGATGGTGACCTGGTTTTGTGTCGCCATGCAGAGAAAGGTGAAACTGGCGACAAGGTTGTTGCTTTATTAGGTGGTGAAAATGTGACAATTAAATACTATGATAAAAAAGATGGTCTCAGAATATTGTTGCCAAAAAGTACAAACAAAACACATCAACCTATAATTCCAGAAGAGGGCGATAGTGTTCAAGGTATTGTTCAGGAGGTAATAAGAAAATTAGATGAGGAATAAACAAAGGAAAGGCAGATAACTTTTAGGTGTATGGACTTTACAGTCATCAATGAATGTTTTTTGACTACTTATCCACTTTTAATATATGGTAAAAAAAGAGTATGCTTATCTTGTAGTAGAGTAGGTCGGCTCAATTTAAAAGCTGCAAAAATATTATGGCAAAAACATCAAAAAAAGCTGGTAAAGCTGCTTCGAAAGTTTTAAGAAGTGGAAGTACAGGAAAGAATTCAAAGACAGCTGCTGGTTCAGCTCTTCGTCAAAGAAGAGATAAAAAATAGGTCAGACTGGGCAATAGCGACTGGTATATGACGCGCCAGATGATTGGAGAAATTCTGAAGCTGAAAGCTTACAATGCAAAATTATGACGGCGGCAGAAAGGTCCACCTTGCCTCACAAAAACTCCCTCGCGGGAGTTTTTGTGTTTTATGATTAGTAATAAAAATGGTAGAGGTTTATAGACATTACCACATTAGTTCAACAAGTAAGTGCAACACTTCGATATAATAGAAGTGTATGAATTAC
>CAZTQI010000078.1:0-3180 GCA_964615805.1 uncultured Candidatus Saccharibacteria bacterium
TTGGTACAATTTTTTCGGTACAACACCAACCTTGTAATATCCTTTTATTTCCTCTTTTTTACCCTATCGATTGCGTTATACACTTCTCTTAGCGCACCAATACTTGAACCCGATTCGATCGGATACCAAGAGACCGCAGAGGAACCCTTTTCTATCGTCAACACGCTAACAAGCATTCGAACACCGATCTATCCACTGCTTTTACGATTTTCAAAAGATGCTACGGGGAGCTTTGGACCGGTCTTAGTGTTTCAATCGCTGATTTACGCTTTTTCAGTTTATTACCTTTTTTTCCAACTGACGAAAGCGGGCTTTAAGGCTTGGGTGGCTATAAGCTCAACGACACCTCTTTTTTTTTTTTTTTTTTTGTATCAATTTGGGCACGCGTATTTGACAGAGACGCTCGGCACGGGAATCGCTATCTCTTCCTTTGCATCAACCATTCCATTTTTGGTCAGAAAAGAAAACAGATTCGACCTCCTTGCTCTCGCCGTTACCTCATTTTTGGCAATATTGACTAGACCTGCATTCCTTTTCATTCCATTATTCGTTTTTTTTGCATTATGGACTCTCCGTCCACGAGAAATCGGTCGGGATTCACTTATTTCACATACCAAAAAATCTTTGCTTCCTTTGATCGCAACTGTAATACCGTTGCTATTCTATTCTTTACTTCGCCTTATTGTTGTCGGCCACTTTGGACTCGTAAGCTTTGGTGGTACGAATCTTGCTGGTCTAGCCTTAAATCCTTCTATTCTAACAACAGAGGTCGCCAATCAGTTTGAAGACAAGGAAACAAGAGAAGCTGCTAAAGCGATTTTAATCAAACGTAAGGAATTACTAGCAAATGGCATTCCGAGTTTACCAGACACGCCGAGTTATCTTTTAGATGAGAAAGAGTTTTCAAACCAACCGTTGCTTGAAACCTGGTCAGCAGCTTACAACATTTCCTGCTGGAACGTTGGCGTACCTGCTGTAGCGGCTCATCTTGATGTTCCCGAGACAAGAGGCACACCAACCTGGGCTTTGGTCAACAAGACTCTGTCGAAGGTCTCGAGATCGGCAGTCATCGCCAATCCGATTCCGTACGTCCGCTGGATATTTGTCGCAACGACGGAAACCTATCAAAACTTTTTCCGCGTCGAGTCACTTCAGTGCAAGTTAATTTCTTTGTTCCTGCTAACAATTACTATACTTACGGTGTGTAACATAATCTCATCGATCCAGCTGAAAAGTATAGACATATGGAAAGTGTCTACCTGCCTAACAGCCCTGCTCTTCACGACTATTTTACTTGGGAACAACTATTACTTAGTTATTTCTACTCTTTTTTTTCTTTGCAACGGCACGATAGCTCCCGTTCTGATTCCAGGACTTTTTCTTGCCTATTCGATTTGTTACGTACTTTTTAAAACCATACTAGATATTCGAAATTTATCCTCGGCCCCTTGCATTTATTCGATAATTCTTGCTGCTTCAGCACTTTATTTTTTGTCTGGACTTCTACTGGTTGTTTTAGTTGAAATTCCCCTAGACCGGTATCTCTTGGCCATTATCCCTCCATTTTCTGTCGGCATTTTCCTAGGATTGACTCAAGCCTGCGACTATCTTCTGAACAAACGCCTACTTCTTTTTTTTAGAAGTTCCCGACAACCGCAGCAAGAAGTGAATGCGCACTGTCCATAAAATCACCGCTGCTTCCGCACCAACGCTTCAACATCGATTTTGAACTTTAAGAATTTGCTGAAATGTGTGGAATTGCTGGTATCCTGAGGTCTTATGATCCGAATCATCGCGATAGCGTTGTCTCGGAGATGCTCTGCTTAATGCGTTACAGAGGCCCAGATGCGTCCGGCATGTACAGCAATCCCATGGTTACCCTTGGTAATGTGAGACTGGCAATTCAGGGCATTGACCCAACCGGCAATCAACCTATTTACAACGAAGACAGGTCTATTGTTACCGTGTTCAACGGTGAAATCTATAATCACCAGGAACTAAGAATTGAACTCCTGAAACGTGGCCATAAATTTTCCTCCAATACAGACACCGAATTGCTTGTGCATCTGTATGAAGATTTTGCGGAGTCCTTCGTAGAAAAACTGAATGGTATGTTTGCTTTTGCCATTTTTGATAACAACAAACAGTTGCTTTTACTCGCACGGGATCGAATCGGCCAGAAACCTCTTTTTGTCTACGAAAGTAACGATGTTCTCGCATTTTGCTCCGAACTAAAAGCATTGCTGCCTGCGGTCGAAGATCCTAAAGTAAACGAGGAATCGGTCAGCGAATATTTGAGTCTCGGCTATATTCTTGAACCTCAGACCATTCTTAAAAATGTTCGCGTTTTGATGCCTGGGACCGTTGAAATCTTCAGAAAAAGTGGCATTGAAAAAAAGCAATACTGGTCGCCGGTTTGCAGTCCTAAGCCTTTCGAAGACGTCGACCATTGGCTTGAGGCAGCGAAACCAATGTTTTATGCTGCGACCAAAAGACATTTACTTAGTGATGTACCCGTATCACTTTTTTTGAGCGGAGGGGTAGACTCGAGCCTGATACTTGCTTTGACGGCCAATGAATCCACAATTAAGGAGGTATTTACAGGAAGTTTTCTTGATGAAGATGATCATGATGAATTTGTTTATGCCTCTGCCTTATCACGGGCTTTTGGTAAAAAATGCAATCGAGTCGACCTCAGCAAAAAGCATCTTGAGAATGCCCTGCCACTATACCTAAAGTCTCTGCCACAGCCCTCGGGAGATTACTCAGGACTTGCTTCTTTTGTCCTTTGTAGAGAGATAAGCCAAAGTTATCGAGTTGTTTTGGGAGGAGATGGGGGAGACGAACTATTTGGCGGATACCCCACGTATAAACTTCCGCACATACAGAAAAAATATTGGTTCATTCCAAAGCAAGCGATTTCAATAGGCGCATTCTTCGCCCGCTCATTCTTTAGTAAAGATACTTACTTGAGCATCCCATTCCAGCTGCAGCAACTTCAGCAGTCCTGGGGCAAAGATAATGCTGAGGCGCATTACTTTCTGAAATCATTTTTTCCATCAATAGCACAGCATTTATTAATCGAACCACTTCGAATTTGTCCAGATCGTAGTATTCAGGAATTCAAAAGGATCTATTCCCAAAGTAACTTTCAGAATCCATCCGATCGATTGGCGACCG
>CAZTQI010000079.1:0-3141 GCA_964615805.1 uncultured Candidatus Saccharibacteria bacterium
CTTCGTCGGTTGCCAGTATGAGCTCGTGTATGTCGCATTCGAATTACCATAATGGAAGCATTATACACGGTATAGAATAAAAATCAAGACCATAGGCAGAATCTTGAGTTATGAGGCAAGAGTTAAGAATTATGAGCAAATCCCCCAAACTTTTTAATTACGCAAACTTAGGGACAAAAAAACACCACAGACCTTAGTCTATGGTGTAACGCTCCTACTGATTGATTCGCTCCAAAATTCTCGCCTTTAATGGAAAAAGAAATTTCTTCATTTCCTCAAGCGAATAATTCGATTGTTCGGTCCTCTTCAAAAGATCAATGAAGCAAATTTCTGCCATCTTATAATCGTAATAGAAACTGTACGCAACACCTTCAATCAACCTCTTGTGCATTCTCGGAGGAACAGTAACTTCAATTACGAAGCCCAGATGCTTACCTTCGGAGTCGACCCGAATGACACTTACGTGATTTTGCACACTCTTGCTCAGCACAAGATAAGTACCATAAAGGACCTCTACAGGAAACGGATACTTGGCATCAATGCTATCACGAATCTCGTTTTCAATGGTCCTACGTCGGTTTTGAAAAAATACGATAGTAAGACCCACAAGAATAATAGCGACTAACAACACTGTAATTTGATTTTGGTTCATAAAAACAACTGGTTTGAATTCCGTTTAAAACTTTACGCTTAAATGAGCTTTTTGTCAACACTGGGTAGAATTAAGAATTATAAATCAAAACAATTGCCACACCTACGGTGCGTCATTCATGAATTTCATTCCTAATTCATAATTCTTAATTCCTAATTCTTTCTGAATGTATAAACGTCCTTCTATGCTCCTCACATACACCAAACTTTAAAATAGCCTCTCTGTGCGCGACGGTCCCATACCCCTTATGAATTTCAAATCCATATTTTGGGAACTTAGCTCCCATCTTTTTCATTAGTTTGTCGCGAGAAACTTTTGCCACGATAGCTCCGGCACTTATCACAGCTTCCTTCGTATCACCTTTTATTATTGTTTCCTGATTCAAATATTCATTCGGCGCTTTTAATCCTCCATCTAAAAGTACCGTTACTTTTTTTGGATTTAAGGGCAGGGAAGTCAAAGCTCTTTTTAAGCACTCTTTTATTGCTTTGCTTATTCCATACTCATCAATATATTTCGCAGACTTATACACTACCTTAAAATCACACTTCCCTTCTTTTTTAAATTTCAAAATTTTTTCATACCACTCTCCTCTTTTCTTTTCATTAATTTTTTTTGAGTCCTTAATCCCCTCCAATTCTTTTGGAAATCTTTCTCCATACCAGACAAAAGCGCAAACAGCCACCGGCCCCGCCAAAGGTCCACGCCCCACTTCATCAATTCCTACAAAATATTTTATTTCTTTCACACTATATAGTGTATATTTTATTTATAAAAAAACCACACCTAGTTAAAGTGTGGCAATAAAATTCAGACCTCACGAACCAAACAAAAATTTGCTTTCGTTGTCGGTGGAACATTTCGGTGAACCCTAGATCCACTACGTTCGATAAAACAGTGATCTTCCTGTAACCAGTAATTCAAACCGAATGAGTATGTTTGATGGTATGGACACTTAATGTGAGGTCCTGTTAGCTCCAGCTGTGTCGGCAAACGCCAGCCACCCCCTTTTCGTTCGACAACCTCTTGAACCTGATCCCTCGTACTCGGACCCATCAAAGTACTCCATTTCAACTTCAAAACCTCGTCTGATGATATCGTTTTTGACTCAGCGTTCTCATGCGACCGAAGAGACAAATCGATTTGCTCCAACGAAGGTCTATAGGCATCCTCTTCATCATCTCCATAAAACAAAACCGACGACATCACAACAAAAGCAAAAATAAAAGACTCGAGCAGATCGGCCTTTGAGGGAGATTCATCACCAGTCCAACCACAGATTAAGGGTACGCTTGCCATAACCAATAAAGAAATGACAGCGGCTCCGACCAATTTAAGCAAAATGATTAGCTTATTTTTATTTTCTTTTTTCATAATACAACCTTTCCACCAAAGAGATTACGACAATATTACAAAAAAGTCAATATGCGAACTTTTCAGCTTTTTCGGCTATAATACAGCTAATAATGTCACGATTCATTCATCTCCATACTCATAGCCACTATTCTTTACTCAACGCCCTACCAAAAGTCGGTGAGCTTATAAAAACTGCAAAAAAAGATGAAATGCATGCAATCGCCCTTACCGACGCCGGTAATATGTATGCCACAATTGAATTTGTGCAGGAATGTGCAAAAGCAGAAATCAAGCCAATTATCGGTGTAGATTTTTATATCGCCGCTCGCACAAGACTCGACAGAGAACACCGAGTCGACAATAAACACACTCGAATTGTTTTACTCGCAAAAGACATGGAAGGTTACAGAAATCTTGTGAAGCTTGTTTCAAGAAGTAATCTCGAGGGATTTTATTACAAACCTCGAATCGACAGAGAATTGATGGAAGAGTTAAACGAGGGACTTGTGGCCATCATTCCATCTTTTAATAATGACATTATAAATTCTCTAAATCATAATAATCCTGAAAAAGCAGATGAGGCGCTTTCTTTCTTCAAAAAAGTTTACAAAGATCTTTATATAGAAATCACTCATCACCCAGAAATTAATGGACATGAGGCGAGTATGAAAAAACTAATTGAATTTGCGCGCGCAAATGATGTGCCGATCGTTGCAGCTTCAGATGTGTATTATTTAAAAAAAGAAGACAAGCTCGCACGCGACACAGTTATTGCAATTCAAAAAAACTCAGCACTGAGAGATAAAGGTGAAGATGAGGATGCAGACTTTTCATTCCTAACACAAGACGAAGCTGTTAAACTTTTCAAAAATGAACCAGACGCATTAGAAAACTCTGTAAAAATTGCTGAGATGTGTAATGTAAATCTTGAGCTTGGAAAATGGGTATTCCCAGATATGAAACTTCCTCTAGGCACTAACGCAGATGATGAATTACGCCGTGTTGTTTATGAAGGCTTTGAAAAAAGACAAATCGAAAAAACTCCCGAAGTTTTAGAACGTGTTGAATATGAACTTGGTGTTATTCGCACAAAAGGTTACTCTCCATATTTTCTTGTTGTGGCTGACCTTCTT
>CAZTQI010000080.1:0-3111 GCA_964615805.1 uncultured Candidatus Saccharibacteria bacterium
AGATTACGGTGTCCACGCATTTGACAGAAGCGCTTTTTTCATCGGACACCCTTTTTATCTTTTCGGTGTCCTTAATAATGACAGACTGCGGCGCGAATTTAAAAACCTCAAAACATCGTGACTTTTGGAAAAGGATATGTTATTTTTGAATAACTTTTTTAGGTTAGCCTAATTAGTAATTTTGTGATCTGTCTATTGCTAAGCACATTGTGTATAAGAAATGGAGTTTCAGAAAATGATTAAGCGCTTTTTCAATTATTATGTTCCAAGGGCATTAAGACTTTTAAGGCTTTTTTTCTTAGTAGTTTATTGGAATGGTTTAAGAAAAACACGATCATATCATGTTGTTAAGACGCGGCAAGGAACGTTTAAAATATCCACAAAGGACTCTGCTATCGGGCGTTTACTTGTAGTAGAGGGACAGTTTGAATTTGATTTTTCAATAAAAGCGGTTGATTTTTTAAAGGCAAATAAATTTTTAAAGGACGATAATGTTTTGCTCTATGATATTGGGGCAAATATTGGAATCATAGGTGTTGGGCTGTTGCGAGCAAAAAAGGTAAAATCTGCAATAGCAGTAGAGCCAGAACCCTCAAATTTCAAATTGCTTTCAGAAAATGTTAAACTGAACAATCTTCAAGAATCAATGTTGTGCCTAAATTATGCCTTAGGGGCACAAGATGGGGTTTTAAAAATGGAGCTATCAGAAGATAATCCTGGCGACCATCGTGTTAAAGGAGCAAATGAGTTGGTTACGGATGAAAGATATGGAGAATCAAAAAGGCGAATGGTGGAAGTAAGGGCCATACAGTTGGACAAGTTAATTATAGAATCAGATGTTGCTAACAGAGTCAGACTGGGAAGGGAAGCATTAGTGTGGGTTGATGTACAAGGGTATGAAGGTTATGTTTTCAAGGGTGCGCGTACATTGTTATCTTCAGGCCTGCCTGTTGTTTCGGAAATATGGCCTTATGGAATTCTTCGCGCTGGCATGAAGCTAGACGAGTTCACCAATATTGTCTCATCTATTTGGACCGATTTTTGGGTTTTGCGCGGCGATCGTTTTATTCGTTATCCGGTCAGTGTCTTTGATTGTTATCTTGATGAATTGGGAACAGAAGATGGTTACGGGAACGTGATTTTTACCAAAGGTGGTTTGAGCGAGTAGTTTTCTGAAGTGGTGCTGCACTAGCTGAAAAACGATGATATTTTCAAAGTTAGATGCTCTATTGGCATCGTGTTTTTTAATATGATTCAGGTGCAGACAATTAAGCAAAAAATAAAATCCCGCCTCGGTGAAATGTGGTGGTATACGGTCGTGCTGTTTTTAACCCAGCAACTGGGGTCCGTTGTTAATGCGTTCATTGGACTCTGGTTGGTTCCTCAATATGTCCCGCAAAATGAGCTTGGAGCTATACTCCCTCTTGTTTCTATCGGGGGTATGTTGGGGTTGCCGATGACCATTTTAATGATCCCCTTCATGAAGTTTCTAACCCGATACATGGTACAGGAAGAGTACGGTAAGGTGAAGGCACTTCTGAGGGATGTTTTCATTTTGGCTGGAATCACATTTGTTCTCGTCTCTGCTTTGGCTTATCTACTTATGCCTCTTGTTTTTAAACGGATGAGGGTTGAGGATGGATTGCTGTCTTTGCTCATTATTTGTTCCGGTACTATAGGGGCATTAGCCCCTGTTTTTGGGACAGCTCTGCAGGCCCTCAAAAAATTTAAGATCATATCGCTTACAACAGTCATGGTTACGGCTGTTCGTCTTGTGACATTGCTCATCGCTATGCCTATCCGTGGGCTAACGGGCTATTTTTGTGGTCAGGTCGTGCCACTCGCTTTTGGAATCCTCGCTGTCTTGGTTGCTCTGCGTAAACAGCTGAGTTCTCAGGTCAAGATGGTTTCCTACTGGAGTGAAGACTGGAAGCCAATATTAAAATTTACCTTTTGGAATGCGATTATTTATTTAGTAAGTCAGGTCATGGCGACAACCGAGGGTTTCGTTATTCGTCACCGCCTGTCAGATGTTGAATCCGCAGGTTACTACTTTATTTCTCGCTTTTCTGAAATTGCTTTTTATATTAGTTCCGCATGTGCGGTAGTTCTTTTTCCCTTGGTATCCGAACACCATGAAAAAGGGAACAAAAAAGAGCATCAGTTGCTTATTCAATCAACAGGAGTTTCTTTAGCTTTAGGGCTGATGTTTGCTTTGCTCATCACACCGGTTGTTTATCGCCTTTTTGTTATCAGAGTCGAATGGACCGTTTACCTGCCTTACATTCCCCACCTTTTTGCACTCTGTTTGTTGCAGACTATTCGGGCTACCACATATTGCTTCGTCATGTATAAAACGGCTAAAAATGAATTTGGGTTTGTTCCTTTTTATGTCGTTGTTGTCGGGCTGGAAATCGTAATGCTTTCGTGTTTTACAGGGTATTCTTTCTTTGCGCCATGGGTGTCCTCCTCGTGGATCGAGGCATTGCGGGTGTTTAATCCCTGTAGGCTCTCTGTTGTTATCGGCATTATCCTTGTTCACAGCACTGCTATTTTTGTTTATGTTGTTGTGGCTATTTTAAGAGTTCAATCTCATAGGCGGGAGTGTACAGTCAATGAAAGTTAGGGGCTACCCCCTCTGATTTAAGCCACGAAGTTTGATCCGCCGAACAAGTTTTTGCCGTTGCACTATCAATTATTCTTCATTATACTAAGAAAATGTTGTTTTTGCTTTCTTTTGAAACTTTATAAATTCTGTTGCGAGCGGCATAGAAATGTTCATTTAGAATAGGTGATTTACTATGGCTGAAACATTAGGTTCTCTGTGTGATAAGTTGTCGATTGTCAAATTGAAGCAGTATCACTGCGATAACGAACAGAAATCTCAGAGTCTGACAATCCAAGAAGGGCAACTGGTTGCTGAAATAGATGCTTTCCTCAAAGATGCTCTGGCTGGCAGGATACCTGTTGAGCGCTTAAGCTTTAGTTCAAACAAGGTGTATAAGCAAGCAGGGAATGAGCTCAGTCCAGTCCCGGAAGGGTCAATCGGAGAAGCGTTTGCCGAGCTTTCGAAGGTCAACTGCGACCTCTGGCATGAACAGGAGAAGGTTT
>CAZTQI010000081.1:0-3091 GCA_964615805.1 uncultured Candidatus Saccharibacteria bacterium
CCCGACTGCAAGACCGGAGGCTGACGAGCCGAGGTGTGGCCAGAAGATTTTTTAGTAAAAAAATACTTTTGGTGTAATCCCGGGGATCCAGGTTTGTATTTGTTTTAAATTTTGATGCTATAAACATTTACAAAATCCTTCTCGGTGAAAGTTTTGTGTCGCACGGATATTTTTCTGCTGAAAAATTCCTCGAGCTCGCGCCGTCGCGCTCGCTAGGCTCCCCAAAACTTCCACACTCAACAATTTTGTAAATTATTCGCTACAGAAGGCGGTTTCTGTAGATGAAGGGCTGTGTTCATTGATTACTCTGAACACAGACTATTATATTTTAAATAATCCTGTAAAATAATACCTATATGGAAAAACCACAATTTAACCACCCAGAATTTCTAGACAAAAAATACCAAGACCTCGCGGGTTCTAAACCTGTAGAAAGAGCTGTAGAAATTGCTGCTGAAGGAGGTGAAACTCCACACACTCGAGGAGAAAGAATTGAAGCATATTTAAATAGGTTAGAATCTGTATGGAATGCTAAAAACGAAAAAGGGGAAGATCGGGGGTTTGAACTTCTAAAAAATAAAATACTAAATGAGTTCGTAACCGATTTTAATGAAATCCCTGAATCGTACTGGAAACTTCAAGAAAACATCATGAGAGAAAGGGGTCAGCTTGGAGACTGGCAGAAAGCGAGTGGAGAAGAAAAGAAAAAAATACGTGAACAAGATGTTGGAGGTTTTCTTTCCGATCAGAGGTCATCTCTCGAACAATGGCTCGATTACTTTAATTTGCCAGATTCGAATTATATTCCTAAAGAATTAAAATATTGGATTTTTAGAAATATTTCAAGATTATCAGAATTTGATAAAGAAAAGAAAGAATTTCCAAAAAGGTCAAAGGGGACGATTAAACAATTTCCAGATATAAACTATGAGGCATTGGGATATCTGATTGATGCAATAAAAGGTAAATATGAAGGAAAGAAAATTGAATGGGAACATGATATACAACCAGAAGAAATAAGGGCTTTTGAAGAATATTTAGTGAAAGAAGATTTTGCAAAACTTTACGCTTGGGCAAATGAATTAATGAATCCAATTCCAGAGCACCTTTTGCCAATAAAGGAAGGAGAATGGAGAAAATTTGATCAAGGCTCGGACTCAACTGAATTAACTAAAACAATTCGAGGTAAAGGTACTGGTTGGTGTACAGCTGGGGAGCAGACGGCTAAGACACAGCTTTCGGCTGGAGACTTTTATGTATTCTATTCAAAAGATGATAATAAAGAACCAACTATTCCAAGAATAGCTATTCGGATGGAAAATGGAAAAATAGCAGAAGTAAGAGGAATTGCATTCAAGCAAAATCTCGATCCGTTTATGGGAGATGTTTTGAAGGAAAAGTTAAATGATTTTCCCGACAAAGAGGAATATTTGAGGAAGGAAAAAGATATGGAAATACTTACGGATATTGAAAAGAAAAATAAAACAAATACACAACTCACAAAAGAAGAATTGGAATTTCTCTATGAGTTAAATGGAACCGTCGAGGGGTTTGGATATGAAGTGGATCCAAGGATTGAAGAGATTAAAAAACAAAGAAATATTAAGGAGGATTTAATGGTTATTTTTAATTATGAAAAAAAACAGATCGCTACAAATGTAGAAGAGTTGAATGAAAATACAATGATTTATATTGGTGAGTGGAACGTTGACGTATATAAAGAAATACAAAAATATTCAAATGTTACAAATCTTTACGAATCTTTTCCAAATAAAAAGATATTCATGAGAACTATAGAAACAGATCCATCCATACAAACTCCTGGGAAAGCAGAAATGAAAATTGAAGAGAAAGGAATGCTTGTCGGTGGTCATTCAAAACATATTCTTTATCAAACAGAATTCAGTAAAGAAGTTAAAGAATATAATATGGTTTCATTTTCAGCTGCTCAACTAGGGTTTCCAAATGGTGCTAAACTAAAAGACATATACACCAGAGCTCAAGAAATGGGGTTATGGTTATGTCCCGCTGAAATTGGACCACAACTTCGTTTACAGTATGAAGACCAAAAAGATGGTGAATATATTAGAATTGCTATGAAGGGTATTTCTGACGCTGTTGGTGAACTTAGGTTGTTCAAGCTTTACCGTAATCTTGATTATTTTTGGCTTGGTTATGAAACTGGTGATCCTGAAAATCTTTGGTTTGATGAAAGCTTTGTTTTCCTCTCTAGCAAGTATTAGAATTAAAGTCTTGGCCATTTAGAACTATTCCGTAGATCCTTAGAACTTTACTCTTAAAAAATTTCACTTAAAAAAACTTAATTTTTTAATTTTGACTTTAAATTTTGAGTTTTACCTTTTGAATTTTGACTTATTTATTCGTTTGTAAAACCCAGCAAAAGATAGTAGTATAGGAGCCACATATGGCATTTTTAACCCCAAAACTCGGTATTGACCTCGGGACTGCAAATACTCTTGTTTTTGTGCCTGGGCAGGGCATTGTATTAAATGAACCTTCTGTGGTGGCTGTTTCTGAGATTGATAATAAAATTCTTGCTGTGGGTATTGAGGCAAAAGAGATGGTGGGAAAGACTCCTGACAATATTATTGCATATCGACCAATGAAGGATGGTGTGATTGCAGACTATCGTGTGACAGAAGCGATGCTTCGCTACTATATAAACAAAGCGCTTCCAAAATTTAACTTTTTCAAACCAGAAGTAATGGTCTCCGTTCCTGCTGGTGTAACTTCGACAGAAAGACGAGCTGTGATTGAAGCCGCTATTCGCGCTGGTGCAAAAAATGCGTACGTGGTGAAAGAGCCGATTCTTGCAGCTATCGGTGCGGGTATTCCAATTCACGAAGCAAAAGGAAATATGATCGTGGATATTGGTGGAGGCACTACAGATGTGGCTGTGATTTCTCTTGGAGGTATTGTATGTTCAACTTCTGTAAAATGTGCAGGAAACAAAATTGATGCAGCTATTGCCGATTATATTAAAAAAACTTTCAACCTTGCTATTGGACAGGACATCTGAGCAAATTAAAATCGCTATTGGCTCTGCTGTGTTTATGGAAGAGGAGCTTAC
>CAZTQI010000082.1:0-2918 GCA_964615805.1 uncultured Candidatus Saccharibacteria bacterium
CTCTCACTTACACACACAGGCATCGCCTTAGTAGCACAATGAGAAACACTTACATCCTGCATTATACACCCTCTGGACGCGCAGGTCAATAAAAAGTCTAGTATGTAAAGAAAACCCTTTATTACTAGCCATATTGCACGTGCTCTAATTTTTAATGTCAAATTTTGAATTTTAAAATAATTTCTCAATGCCCTTATTTAAAAATTCTAACATTATTTGTAAATTTGAAATTTAAAATTTGTAATTATTTGTTATATGTTCCATGTTTTATGTTATGTGTTAAAATGTAACACATGAAATATGACACCTATCAAAGACTTAGCTGGAAAACTTTTTTTATAACACTAGCTCAAAATTGTTTAACAGCTATTGCAATATCGTTTATTTGGTTTCTGCTAGTTATAATAAAAACAGTTGGACTTGATTCAATTTTGACTTTTCAAAACTCAAGCGATTCTATTTTACCGCTAACAAAAATATTAGATCTTGCGGTTGTTTTTGGACTTATTATAGTTTTATTTTCTTGGCTTATAGCTATAGCGAGTACCTTAATAAGGCACTTAACTTTTTATTTTATGGTAGATGAGCATGGAATTACAATAAAGGAAGGTTTGATCCACAAAACAGAAACTACCACACCACATCGACATATCGAAAATATTGATATAAATCAACCTCTCATATACAGACTTTTTGGAATGTGCCAGTTACACATTCTTACTGGAGAAGAGGAAGGCGACAATTCTCACGGACATGATTCGGAAATTAAATTCCCTTTAATAGAAAAAATTTACGCAGATGAAATCAAAGGTGAACTTTTCACCCACTTACAAAATTTTAAAAAAGTTTAGTTTACCACCCCTTTCCTTCTAATGCGCGTCTGGCAGCCTCCTGCTCCGCCTCTTGTTTAGATTTTCCAGTACCTTCCGCCATCAAATCTGCTCCCACAAATACCCCAACAGTAAATTGCTTGTCGTGATCTGGCCCTTCTTCTTTCATTGTCTTATAAGCTGGAGTTGCGCCAAGTCTGTCTTGAGCTTTTTCTTGGAATCTACTTTTTGCATCCATCCAAAGTCCACCTGAGACAATATTATCTATCAGCCCGAAAAGATTTTGTGCAATAAAATTCTTCGCACCTTCGTATCCTTGGTCCATATAAATCGCACCAATAATCGCTTCAAATGTATCAGCGAGAATAACTTGCCTTGCTCGGCCCTTATCCTTTGCTTCTCCTTTTGAAAGATATAGCAAATCATTAACACCTATTTCTGTCGCCACCTGCGAAAGAGTGTTTGCGTTTACAAGAGCAGACCTAAAAGCAGTCAAATCACCCTCTGATTTATCTTTATATTTATTATATAAATAGTCTGTAACAACAAGCTCCAACACGGCGTCTCCCAAAAATTCAAGTCTCTCATTGTGCCCTATTCCCAAATCCCTATTCTCGTTCAGATATGAACGATGAATAAAAGCCTGTTTTAATAGGTCTTTGTTTTTAAATGTTACATTATTTTTCTGTTCAAATATTTCGAATCTTTCCATTTTCCTAGCTTTTCTGTCCAAGGAGGATACTTATTGCCTTGGTGAATATAGGCACTATATCGTCATATAAATTTAAGTCAAGAATGTTCACAATTTTAAACCATTTTGCATCGTCTAGTCCGCCAGACTTATGAAAGCCCAAATCGACAAAAGGAGACTCTGCCAAAAAGTAATTTACCTGTTTTCGAATCTTTCCAAGCTCTGGATCCGAGGCAATATATTCATTACTTCCGAGCTCATCTTTAATTTTTATATCAAGACCAATCTCTTCCTTAATTTCACGAATAGTTCCCTCCTGAACATCCTCATCTTTCTCAATTCCACCCTTTGAAAGTGTCCAGTGTCCAAACACATCATGCACAAGAGCTAAATATATTTGGTCCCCCTCTCTTGCATACACCACAGCTCCACCAAGTCTTTTAATTGGCATTTCTTCATATGGAGTTTCCATTTTCTTTTTCTTTGAAACTTCTTCTTTTCCAGGCTCACCAAGTTCTTTATATACAGCTCCAAGTACACCGTTTACAAATTTACCACTTGTTTCCCCACCATAAGTTTTTGCAAGTTCAATAGCTTCATTTATAGCAACCTTTGCTGGAACTTCATTTCTAGCAGAAAATAGCAATTCAAAAAGACCCATTCTTAAAACATTTCTATCAATAGTAGCAATCTTTTCAATTGGCCAATCTGGAGCGGCTTTTGTAATGATTTGATCGAGATCAACTTTTTTTGCAATAACACCATCAAGGAGTTTGGTCATAAAACCTTCATCGCCCATGCCAGGAGCAAATTCTTTTACGTTGCGCGTGAGCATATCTTTTAGCTCACCAATATCTTTATTAAGAAAGTCCCACTCGAAGAGTGTTTGAAGGACTATTGAACGTGAAAGGTGCCGGTTTGCCATATGATAATATTTTATAACATAAAATATATTTTTACAAATTTTTTTATACACATTTACCCTATAAAGTTTTTGCCATCCTGTTTTCTCTTATGCTTCGCTTGTATTCGAGCGAAGCAATGGCAAAAAGTTTGGAGGAACAATTCAAAATTCAAAGGCAAAAGTCACACCAAACAACGACAATATGCTGGTGCGTGCATTTAAAGTAAAAATTTAAATTCAATACTTATTAAGTAAAAACCTCACCGTAGGCGAGGTTTTTACTTTTTATTTGTTATTTTACAGCTTCCTTTTTCTTTGCTACTTTCTTTGCTTTCTTCTCAGTCTTCAGAGCCACATTTACAACCTGTCTTCCTCTGTACATACCGCAGTTGGCACAAACAGTGTGAGGTAGGCGTGGATGACCACACTCTTTACAAAGTGAAGTGTTTTTTGCTTTTAGCGCATGATGACTTCGTCGGTTGCCAGTATGAGC
>CAZTQI010000083.1:0-2876 GCA_964615805.1 uncultured Candidatus Saccharibacteria bacterium
ATTCATCAAAACCATTTTCTTTTGCAAAGCTGTAGCAATGTGCATCATCATCGAAACCTGTGTAACAACAATGTCACAGGAAGCTGTAACGGCAAAGAATTCCTCTAGAGAGAAAGTTCCCGGATACCACGCTCCAGTTTCTTTCGACAGCATCAAGTTTTTTTCATTTTCTTGAGGACCACCCAAAACCACAGGGTAGAATCCTTCTTTTACTAGCATATTTATAAGCTCAATCCACAAATCATCGGGCCATAAACGAGTAAGCCAGCGGTTTCCACAGCCAGTATTTAATCCAATAACTGGTTTGCCGCTGCTCTGAAGATTCATTTTTGTTTTCCAGTTCTCAGCAAGTACCTTGTTATAATTCAGCAAATATGGTTCGTCGTTAAATTCGAGGTGACATATCTCGAAAATCTCTTCCATATAATTCTTTGTATTTGCTTGAGAATGATGGTCGAAATATCCTGTAATCAGTTTATGAACTGCTGCTGGAGTAGCTGCGTCAATATGATTGTTTTTCCATATAAAACCGTACTTTTCAGTCGCATCCACATCAGCCAATAGCATACAAGCTTCTTCTTCTTTATCGAGATTTAATGCTAAATCGAATTTTTTACGCGAAAGAATATAAAGAGATGTTTCGTTCCATTTATAAATGTCGTCAATTTTATCTTTAGGCAAAACTTCGGGCGAGAGTGTAAGCCAAGTAATGTGGCAATCGGGATAAAGTTCACGGTATTTAACAACAAGCGGAGTAGTTCTGATAACATCGCCCATTGCACCGAGTTTAATTATTAGAATTCGCTTTCCAGTTTTATCATAAAAATTACAATTTTCACAATCAACACCTTCTGCCTTGTTTGGTTTGCAGGGAATTCCGCCTTTAAAGTGACGGCAGTCGTATTTTACGTTTTTAATGTCCATGTCGTTTTTCTAATGTTGCAAAAGTAAGAAAAAAATGGGAAATCCAAATTTGAAATACTAACAATGATGGAATGAATGAATGAATGAATGAATGATGGGATATTGGGGGAATGATGGAATGATGGAATATTGGAATGATGGCGGTCCATCCCCCCAACATTCCATTATTCCATTATTCCATTTCCCATTTCCCACTCCCCCAACATTCCATCATCCCATCCAAAATCTTTTTCAAATTTCATTTTTTTTCCACATCTTTGCAAACCGTAAAAAACACTAAAATGACAGAAAGAATACTGATACTCGATTTTGGTTCACAATACACTCAACTGATAGCAAGAAGAGTAAGAGAACTTAATGTTTACTGCGAAATTCATCCATACAACAAAATTCCAGAATTAAGTTCCGACATAAAAGGAGTTATTCTTAGCGGAAGTCCGTTTTCGGTACGTGAGGAAAAAGCTCTTAAGCCTGATCTTACCGCAATAAAATCTAAATTTCCTTTGCTGGGAGTTTGCTATGGTGCGCAATATCTATCTCATTTTTACGGCGGAGAAGTTGCCCTATCAAATACTCGAGAATATGGTCGTGCTAACCTCAGTTTTGTTAATGCCGACAACGATTTGCTCAAAAATATGAGCAGTAATTCGCAAGTATGGATGTCACATGGCGATACAATTGTTAGAGTACCCGACAATTACAAGATAATTGCATCAACTCATGATGTAAAGGTTGCGGCCTACCAGATTATGGGCGAAAAAACATGGGGAATTCAGTTTCACCCCGAAGTTTATCACTCTTCCGAAGGTAAGACACTACTTAAGAATTTTATAGTTGATATTTGTGGTTGTAAACAAAACTGGACTCCTGATTCATTTATCGAAACAACAATTGCAGAATTACAATCAAAAATCGGAAAAGATAAGGTTGTTCTAGGACTTTCAGGTGGCGTTGACAGTTCTGTTGCTGCAGTATTATTACACAAAGCAATCGGCAAACAACTGACATGTATTTTTGTCGATAATGGTTTGCTTCGAAAAAACGAGTTTGAAACTGTTTTAGAGTCATACAAAGGTATGGGCTTGAATGTGATTGGTGTTGATGCGAAAAACGAATTTTACTCTCAGCTTGCTGGAGTGAGCGATCCGGAGACAAAACGTAAAATTATTGGCAGAGTTTTTATCGAAACTTTTGATATTGAATCGCATAAAATCGAAAATGTGGTTTGGCTAGCTCAAGGAACAATTTATCCTGACGTAATCGAATCTGTTTCGGTTAAAGGACCATCTGCAACAATAAAATCTCATCATAATGTTGGTGGATTACCAGATTTTATGAAATTAAAAATCGTTGAACCTTTAAATCTTTTGTTTAAAGACGAGGTTCGTAGGGTTGGAAAATCGCTTGAAATATCTGATAATATTTTAGGCAGGCACCCTTTTCCAGGGCCAGGTCTTGGAATTAGAATTTTAAGTGATGTTACGCCCGAAAAAGTGAGAATTTTACAAGAGGTTGACGATATTTTTATTCAAGGATTAAAGGATTGGGATTTATACAAAGATGTGTGGCAAGCAGGAGCAATGCTTTTACCAGTTCAATCAGTAGGAGTAATGGGCGACGAAAGAACTTACGAAAATGTTGTAGCTCTACGTGCTGTGCAATCAACCGACGGAATGACTGCCGACTGGGTACATTTGCCTTACGAATTTCTAGCCAAAATGTCGAACAATATTATCAACCGTGTTAAAGGTGTGAACAGAGTTGTGTATGATATCAGCTCAAAACCACCAGCTACGATTGAGTGGGAATAAAGACCGAGGGTAAATTCCAAAAAACAAAAAACAAAAAACAAAAAACAAATTCCAATAGATACTGCATAGCTTGTGATTTGTGACTCGTTGCCTTCGACTCCGCTCAGTCAACGGATTCTCAGGTGACTGAGCGGAGTCGAA
>CAZTQI010000084.1:0-2872 GCA_964615805.1 uncultured Candidatus Saccharibacteria bacterium
GAATTTTTCCTTTTAACTTTCTACTTTTAACTTTCAACTTCGCCAAATCATTTTCTATGATTTGTGCGAGGTGCCAAGCAATAGCTTCTCCTTCTCGGTCGGGGTCGGTTGCAAGAATAATTTCATCTGCATGTTTTGCAAGTGCTTGAATCTCAGATACAACATGTTCTTTTCCTTTAGAGATTTCATAGTGTGGAACAAAACCAGCTGGAATGTCGATAGCTTTTTTATTACTCTTTGGTAAGTCGCGGATATGGCCAACAGACGCCTTTACTTCATAAGCGCCGTCTAAGTATTTTGAAATTGTTTTTGCCTTTGCAGGCGACTCAACGATTAGTAGTTTCATAGGATAGATTTAAGATTTATGATTCAAGATTCAAGAATAATTTAATATGTCATCCTCGTGAATACGAGGATCCATGCCCGTGTTTCAATAAAGGTAATTCAGTAGTTATTAGAGAGTATCGCACATATATATGTATAAATGCAAATTTTTCCTTAATTAATTTTAAACTTATCTACTAATATAAAGAAAAACCCCGTGCATTTAAGTTGCTGGGGTGTTTGTGTTGCGAGGACTTTTGTAATTGAGGATAGCCATACGTGCTGCCAAAACAGCCACCTCAATTTCTTTTGGGACTGAACTCGTAAGAACGAATTTTTCTTGAATGGGAGGCACCACATAATTCAAACTCCACATTCCATTTTCGGTTTTTTCAAACAGTAGGGCTTCTGTATTTGATGTCATCATACAGATGTGTTCTCGGGAAAGTTCGCGCAATGTGAATTTATCAAAGAGTTCAAGTGTGATCTTTGCCATATTGTTGTGTGGTTGGTGTTTTTCGAGGAAACAGCTCCTCTTCTGGGATAGATATTGCCAGAGTGGGGTGGTGTTGTCAATTCATCCGCACACTAACATGCTCATAAATTAAACTAGCAAAGTATATTATTTATTAATTATTTAGCAGAGCTCTGGTTTGTAGATACGTTAGTGTGTGGATAAAAAAATCGACGAGTCTAAATCGTCGATTGGTGTTTAACAAATCTGAGTTTCGGGATCGATCTCGAATTCGTGACCTGATGTAATATGTGCCCACTCACACCACGAAAGCTTTCTGGATTCGCTAAATGCTCTGATGTCATTATCCTTGAAAGTTTCTGGGAATGTACTCATGAAGTAACGAAGTCGGCCAGCTTGGTCAACCACCACACCGTGTTCCCAGTAATGTTTTTCGATGAAAATTTCTTGGGGTGTTGGCCAATTTGCATCAGCGAGTTCAACCCAGTCTTCATCCACGATTCCCTTTTCCGAAAGGTGGATGTGTTCATACCCATCAACTTGTTCTTGGTCTGGATCGGCACCACCTGTTGTGAATTTGAAGAAAAAGTTAGTATTCCAAAAAACTAGCCTTTCCGCTACGGATGGTCCAACCTTCCAAATTCGATAGAAATGCTCGAAGTATTCTTCGCCACGTTTTCCTGCTGATTTCATATTTACTCCTTTTTCAATTGTTGTGTTTTTTGAGGAAACCGCTCCTCTTCTGGATCTGATATTGCTCCTAAGTTCAGAATTTGTCAATAAAAAACACCACGCTTATCAAGTGGTGTTGTTAGACCTATTCAGAAGAATCACTTGCAAGGATGAAGGCCAAACGAGCAAAAGTGACAGCAATTTTTGCTTCGGTAGTAAGTTCGGCTTCCGACACTGGATCAGCCTCTTCCGTAGTGGGCACCGATGCTTCTCCGTGAATAAATCCGTTCGCAGTTCGTCGATCAAAGGTGATAATTTTGCCACCAGGCAAGACCATTCCTATGACTCTGGTGGCTCTCAATTGAATGACTTCAAACTCTCTAAATGCGATAGCTATCATATTTTTGTTTTAGGAGGTTTGACTCCTCTTTCCGTGTATATATTGCTCGCAGAAATTGGGTTTGTCAAATAAAAAAAGCCGTTTATGTTATTGAACGGCTTAAGATATCATTTCGTCGGCTTCCCTGGGTCATCATCGGGATTGACCACGAGTTCAAGACTTTCAAAGCTTGGACTTGAGAGGTTTACAGCCATGTCGTTGAATGGACGAGTTTGTCTTTGGGGGTTAACATCGGTGAGCATCACCACTGTTCCTGTGAATCCTGACAGTGTTCCGACTAGATTCGTTTTCTTTGAGTCTGTTGTGAATAATATAACTCTTTTTCCAATCCATGGTTTGAACATTTTTCCTCCTTGGTTGAACTATACTGCTGTATATTATAATTTTCAGGAAGGAAGTCAACGGGTAACAAATAACATAAAACAGCAGATACCCCACAGACTTTTCCTACGGAAAAGTCTCGAATGATTCCATTCTTAATTCCTAATTCCTAATTCTTAATTCCGGAAAATCATACCTTGATTTTCCTTGATAAATCCCTTAATCTCCAGCATCATCAAAATTGAATTCAATGTTTGGATATCAATTTTAGCTTTTTCAAATAGTTCATCACGTGAAATTGGTGAGTCCAACAGATTTAATATTTTTAATTCATCGGGGGTGCACTCATCAAAATTCAGGACTTGTTGTTCTGGCTCAAGGTGGAGAGCTTCTAGCAAATCATTTACACATGTTATCGGTGTGGCACCAAGTCGAATGAGCATGTGTGGTCCTTCAGAAGTTTTTGAAAAAATATTTCCAGGAACAGCGAGCACATCTTTATTATAATCTGTAGCCAGGCGAGAGGTGATTAGTGTTCCAGATTTTTTCTCAGCTTCAATTATAAGTACAGCGTCTGCGAGTCCGGCCATGATTCTGTTTCTCTGCGGAAAACTATATGGAGTAGCACGAAATTTTGGATCAAATTCTAACATTCCACTAATTATTTATAAACTTTTAAA
>CAZTQI010000085.1:0-2860 GCA_964615805.1 uncultured Candidatus Saccharibacteria bacterium
TAAAAAAGACTACATAATAAAATATTGGAAGTTGTTTTTTAGTCTAACTGTAGTGTTGGTAAGTTTTGCGTCCACCTGTTTTGTGTATGCAGAAATAAGTAAATATGCACCAGGGGATACTGTTATTATTGGAGAATTTGTTTACGATGATGATTTTGTTGCCACAACATCTCCATGTAAAATTTCTATTTACAATCCATCAAATGTTGCTGTTCTAACTGATGAGCCAATGACTGCTTTAGTTAATGGGTGGCATTATTATAGTACTACCACTCTTTATGCAGAAGGTATTTGGCCTGCAACAATGACTTGTGGAACTATTGGTGGGGGAGACTTAGCTAATTTGGATAAAACATTTTCAATAGGTTATGCAAACGCTTCAACAACAGCTATTTCAAATAGTGTGTGGAGTAATTCAGGTACTTCATCTATTGCTGCTGGTGTAGATATAAATACCATTAATGCTTTAAATACTGCCTCTTCAGCTATCGTCTCAAGTGTTAATGTCAATACAGATGCAACGGTGTTGAATGCTTCAACCTCTCTTGCTTCATCACTTCCTGCTTTGATTTGGGGTTATTCAAGCCGTACTTTAAGTAACTTTGGTACGTTGGTGTCTGATATAGCAACTGCAGTTTGGGGTGCTGGCACAAAAACTTTGACGAGTTTTGGAACTCTAGCTGCTGATGTCTGGACAAATGGCACAAGAACTTTGACAGGCGTCGGCACATCAGGTTTAGCAACACAGGCTGATATCAACTCCGCCACATCCTCTATCAATTCAAATACTAATTTGGCCATTGATAGCGCCACCTCATCAATTAACAACAACATCGCCTCCGCCTCCACTTCAATTGTCGCTTCAGTTAATGGAAACACCAACTCACAACTTGCCTCCGCCATCACAACAATCAACAACAATACAAACGCCACAGTCTTAACCGCATCAACTTCTCTATTCTCAACTATTCCAACAGCTGTATGGGCAAACCCAGCTCGATCTCTTACAACTTTCGGCACATTGGTTGCTGATGTTTGGTTAAATGGAACAAGAACAATTACAGGTGGAGCTGCAACAACATCCCTTGCTGCCGCTGATGTTTGGAGTTACGCAACACGTAACTTAACAAGCGGAACATTGAACACTGGAGCTCTTGCCCTACAATCAGATGTAACAGGAGCTGTCTCATCAATTAACGCAAACACCAACATAGCTTCAACTACCCTTGGTGGGGCTATCGCGGGAGCTTCATCTTCTCTGGCTTCAGTCATCTCCGCGGTTCCTTTAAATGTTTGGTCATACAGCTCTAGAACACTCTCATCCTTTGGAGCTTTTGCTTCTGACGTATGGAATGCATCAACTCGTACTTTGACATCGTTGACTCTATCTATGCAATCCCCATGGACAATATCATCGTCAAATTCAAGTAACATTGTTGCGGGAAGTAATTATCTTGCAACAGTTACAGTCATTTACAATGGAACACTCACTGACTCTCTAAATTTACCTAGAGTGACTTTATCTGATCCAAACAATAATATAATTGTAAATGGGGCAAACATGACAAGAACAGCTACAGGTACTTATACATACTTGTATACAACTCCAGGTAATGCACCTGCTGGCACTTGGTCAAGTGTTTTCTCAGCAACCGTAGAGGCGGACAAGACATTATCCAGCACACAGTATTGGACACTTGTCACAACACCCGCACAAGTAATTATTAACAGTGTTTCTGGAACGACTGTACCAAATATTTCAGCAAACGTTACAATTACTAACGAAGGTCTAAGTGGTAATGAATATCAATATGAGTGGTGTGTCGTTACTTCACCAACTAATTCTTGTGGTGGGGGAGATGACGTATTTAACGCTGTAGCTGCAAAATATATTAATGCCGGAGAAGATTTTAATACTACTTTAACAGCTAACGTTCCAAACGTGGGTAATTACTATTTTAAGGTAGTTGCATATTTTGGTACGGATAGTTCAGTTGCTTCACGTTCATTCACCGCTATTGCTGGTTCAGATGGCGGTGGCGGCGGAGGAGGTGGGGTGAATCCACCATCTGGCGGCGGTGGTGGTGGAGGAGGAGGCGGGGGAAGTACTCCTCCTCCATCTGGTGATGTCCCAGCTGGAGGTGGGGTTTGCAAAAGAGGAGACCTAAACTGTGACGGAAAAGTTAACTCTGTAGATTTCTCCATCCTCTTGTATTATTGGGGTAAAAAGCCTCCATATAGTAACAAGCTTGTTGATTTGAACAAAGATGATAAAATTAATTCCGTAGATTTCTCCATCCTCTTGTATTATTGGGATAAAAAATAAATTAAAAATATGAAAAACAATATTAAAAATAAACTGGAAAATAAAATGAAAAATAAAATTCACATAGCATATCTGATATTAATCATTTCTGTATTTACTGGTCTTGTGCCATTAAGTAAGATCTCTGCTGCTACTGTATATTTGGAATCTTCCAGAAGCACCATATCAGTTGGCGATACGGTGATAGTAAATGTAAAAATCAATGCTGAGGGTACAACAATAAATACAGTTGATGGAAGTGTTGCTCTGAAAGCTGGTGGTAATAATATTGTTGCTGAAGAATTTAGTTTGGCTAATTCTGCTTTTGGTCTGTGGCCAAGGACACCTTCTTTATCTAAGGATGGACAAATAATATCATTTGTCGGTGGAGTTCCTGGGGGCTTCAACATTGAGGGCGCCTCATTGTTTAAAATAATTTTTATGGCAATCAAGTGCGAGTGAGAATGATTTATATTTGCACCAGCTCTTTTTCCTTTATTTTTAAAAATCAACACATATTCAAGTCGCATATCTATTTTTAAATCAATAGTTCTA
>CAZTQI010000086.1:0-2839 GCA_964615805.1 uncultured Candidatus Saccharibacteria bacterium
AAAAACTGCCCAAAGGGCAGTTTTTGTTTTGTTTGATGTTGTTGTATAATTTACTCATATGAAAAATCAAAAAGGTTTTGTCGTTCCATTATTAATTGGGATAATTGTAATATTAATTAGTGGAGGAGGTTTATATTTTTACTCACAAAAAAAATCGGAAGATCTTTCTAAACAAAAAGTTTCGGACGGAAATACATTCCCGGTTTCTGAAGATACAAAAAAGGCACCGGCAGAAGTTGTAAAAAATGAAGATTCGAGTCGACCAAACACCAATTTAGAATCCGAAAATATTTTAGAAAAATTGAAAAAAAGTCAAATAAAGTTTCCTACAGATAAAATTTTTACTGGGGATTTAAATGGTGATGGAAGCATGGATGCGATATACACCTTAAAAAGTGCAGGTGAACCAGGTGGTTATTTATATGCAATTGTAGACAAGGTAAATGTTGATGGGTCGGCAAAAATATTTGTCGACATTGCTCCATTTATGAGTATTTCGAAAATTCAAAGTTTATCAATTGATAAAGGTGTTATTTCAATGGTTATATCTCCTGGCGGTATAATTGAAGAGGGCGGAGAATATAATAAAGATACTGTGACAAGAAAATTTAAACTCATTCAAGGAAATGATGGTAATTATATTTACTATAATTTGGAAGTGATCAAATAATCATAAAAATAGCTTGCGTTTTGGATTAACCTGGATCCCCGATAATTATTTCTGGTGAAATAATTTCGAGGATGACAGAGGGGAGACGAGCCAACCTTTGTTTTGGTGGTATTTGAAAACATCAGTGATATAATATTGTTATTAATAGTTTTTAAAAATTTATGGAAAATCAAAATGTGGATTACGTTGCTACTCCTGTAAAACCTAAGGAGTCTGAAGATGGTTTTGAGACAATACAAAAGCTACTCATGCTTTTCATTATTGGCCTAACTATCTGCATGTTTTCATTCTGGGGGTATCAGGCAGTGATGTATATTCTAAGTGTTATGTTTAATGTTGCTACTGAGTACACACCTTACGACATGTTCATTGGGATAATCGCGATGATTTCTAGTGTGTTGATGTTCACTGGTAGTTTTATGTGGTGGAAGAAAAATGTAAAAGCAGAGGCTTTTTTGAAGTACGGTGCAATAGGTTTTGTTATTAAGGATGTTCTAGAAATTCCAAACGCTATCGCTCCAGTAGCAAAACTTGCTGTGGTGACTCGATACGATCTTACAACTGCTGCGTCTGCTATTGGTTATGATTTGTTTAAAATTGCTTTCTGGGTTTTTGCATTAGTGATTTTTATGTATGCAATAAAGAAGCATAAGAAAAAAAAAAAAAAAAAATAGAATTAGGTAAAACAAAAACTGCCCGAAGGGCAGTTTTTGTTTAAGTAGATTTTAAATATGTGATAAAATATATTCAATGAAATCAAAAATTTGGAAAATTTTAAAGATTACGCTCTATGTTTTAATTTTAGCACTAGTTGCTTTCTTGATCAGGGTTTCTCTACTTCAGCCTTCAAACAACAAAACTTGGGAAGAGAATTCTAAAATTCTTCCGTATTTCACAATTGCAACTTCCACAGTCACAATAGATAATTTGAGAGATTGGCGATACAAAAAAGGTGAAGTGATTTCAAAAGAATATTATAGGGATACATTTGATTTAGATAAAATTGAAAAAATGTATTTAGTTTTTAATCCTTTTTCTCAATATGAAGCAGTGGCACATTCATTTTTGGTTTTTGAATTTAATGATGGAAAGACTGTTGGTGTTTCTGTGGAATCTAGAAGAGAAGAAGGGGAGACTTATTCTGTTGTTCAAGGTTTGCTTAATAAATATGAGCTTTGGTATGCGTATGGAAGTGTGGGAGACTTAATTGGAGCTAGAGTCTTTTATTCTGATGAAGATTTAAGAATGTATCCAATAGTTGTAGATAGAAATTTAGTTAGAGGTGTGTTTGTTGATATTGCGAAAACTGCTCAGGATTTGGAATCACATCCACGATTTTATAATACAATAACTTCAAATTGTACTAATGTGCTAGCGGAGTCTGCAAATAAGGTAAAAGAGGGAAGTGTGCCCTGGAATAAGGCGAGAATCTTAACTGGCTATGCAGATAATCATTTACACAGTCTGGGCTATATAAAAAATGATGAGCCTTTCGAAAAAGTTTATGAGAAAGCTCGAGTGGATCTATTTTTGAGAGAAAAGTTTGGAGGTGTGGAAAATTATACCAATGAGGAATTTTGGAATTATTTGAAGGTAAGAATTTAGTTTTTATAAGAAAAAACCACATCAGCTTGATGCGGTTCTTGTTTTGATTAGCCAGCCGGTATGGTCGATTGTTGTTATTTGATCACTGTGATGTCTCTCCAGTTTCAGATAGTCCCAGCCGTTTTCTGGTTTCTTGATGTATTGGTTGAAGAATTCCAATGCTTCCTCGTCACAAACTTCAGATGTTTCGGCTTCTTTGACGAAACGGATCATTTCCTTTTCATTGTATGGTCCTTGACCATCATCCCACTTTGGGGCATTTATCACATAAAGAACTTTCATAGAGTCACCTTAACAGATTTGGTTGAACAATTCTAGCTATTAATTGAGCGAGGTTGTCATACATACAACAATAACCAAGAGGGAAGAGCTTGATTTTTGAGTGATTTTGCTGTATTGTACCCCTACTTAAGAAGTGGGTTTGGGTGAGCATCCGAACACAAACTTTTGTTTTTATTATTGTTATTAAATATAAGCCACACAAAAATTTATGAATCGAGATTATCCACTAGATAGAGTTCGCAACTTCGGTATTATTGCTCACATTGATGCGGGAAAGACAAC
>CAZTQI010000087.1:0-2758 GCA_964615805.1 uncultured Candidatus Saccharibacteria bacterium
CCGAAGGCGACAGATTTACAGTCTGTTGTAATTGACCGCTCTACCACCTACGCATTACGTATTGCTACGTGCGATACATAATAACCAAAAAAATCACATTTGTCTATCTTCTTGTAGAGCTTTGTGCCTCCCTAACCACCCTCCCCAAATTACTCTTCATCTTTCCTTTCTTAACATCAAAAATAAATTGTTCTCCCTTCATTGATACAGAAACAGTACCTCCTTGGGAAAGTCCCTCATCAATCATTTTAGAAGCTACAGGTGTAAGTATTGAATTTTGAATAAGCCTCTTCAAAGGTCTTGCGCCGTAATGCGGATTGTAACCTTCTTTAGCAAGATAATTTAGCACATCTTTTGAAACCTGTAGGTCAATGTTTTTTGTGAGCAATCTTTCTCGAACTATTCCAACTTGAATTTCTACAATTTTCTTTATTGCTTCTTCACTCAAAATATCAAAGATAATAATGTCATCTACACGATTCAAAAATTCTGGGCGAAAATGGTCCTTCAAACTTGCTGTAACTTTATCTTTCGCATTCGCATAACTTTTTGCCATCCCACCTTCAGACATATTAAATCCAATTTGTTCCATTTTATCAATATACTGTGCACCCACGTTTGACGTCATTACAATCATTGTATTCTTAAAGTTTACAACTCTACCTTTTGCATCTGTAAGTCGCCCGTCATCAAGCACTTGCAAGAGTACGTTAAAAACTTCTGGGTGTGCTTTTTCAATTTCATCAAAAAGAATTACAGAATAGGGTCGATGACGAACTAGCTCAGTAAATGTTCCACCTTCTTCATGTCCAACATAGCCCGGAGGCGCTCCAACAATTTTTGAAACAGAATGCTTCTCCATATATTCTGACATATCAAGTCGAATTAAAGCTTTCTCGTCGTTAAAGAGAAAATTTGCTAAAGCTTTTGTTAATTCTGTTTTTCCAACACCTGTTGGCCCAAGAAACATAAATGAGCCTAATGGTCTGTTTGGGTCTGCAATTCCAGCACGTGACCTTTTCACAGTATCGGAAATTTTCTTCACTGCTTCATTTTGTCCAACAACCCTTGCTTCGAGCTCGCTTTCCATCCTCGAAAGTTTTCCCATTTCCTCTTCAAGCATTCGAGCGACAGGAATACCTGTCCAGCGAGAAACAACATCCGCAATATCACTTTCGCGAATCTCCTCATTTAGCACCCGTCTAGTTGTTTGAAGTTTCTTAATTCTTTTTACTTTAGCCTCAAGATCTCTTTGCTTTTCAGGAAGAGAACCGTAGCGAATTTCTGCAGCTTTTGTTAAGTCGGAACGATTCTCCGCCTGATCTGCTTCAATTTTTAGAGAATCAATTTCTTTATTAAGATTTTTTATAGATGTCAAAATCTCTTTTTCGTTTTTCCAACGTAATTCAAGTTCACTTGTTTTTTCTTTTAAATCTGCGATTTCATTATCAATTACTTTTATACGATTCTTTGTTTCTGTATTTGGCTTCGGCTCATTCTTTAAGGCCTCCTTCTCAATTTCAAGTCTCATAATTTTTCTGTGTGCATCTTCCAAAACAGGAGGCATGCTTTCCAACGAAATTTTTAGTGAAGAAGCAGCTTCATCAATAAGATCAACCGCTTTGTCAGGTAAAAATCTATCTGTTATATATCGTGCACTCAAATTCACAGCAGCAAGAATTGCTTCGTCTGTGATTCTCACACCGTGATATATTTCATATTTTTCCTTAAGCCCTCGAAGTATTGCTACTGCATCTTCTACATTTGGCTCATTCACCGTAACTGGCTGAAATCGTCTTGTTAAGGCAGGATCCTTTTCAATATATTTTTGATACTCCTTCAATGTCGTTGCGCCTATTGCACGAAGCTCACCTCGAGCAAGAGCCGGCTTTAGCATATTTGATGCGTCCAAAGAACCCTCCGCTGCACCCGCTCCGACAATTGTATGTATTTCATCAATAAACAAAATAACATTTGGCTGTGAACGCTCAATTTCTTTCAAAATATTTTTTAATCTTTCCTCAAACTCTCCTCTATATTTTGTTCCAGCAACAAGAGCTCCCAAATCTAGAGAAACCAATTCTTTTCCTCGCAAAGATTCTGGCACATCACCCGTTGCCATTCTATTTGCTAAGCCTTCAATAATCGCTGTCTTTCCCACACCAGCTTCTCCAATAAGAATTGGATTATTTTTTGTTCTTCTTGAAAGTATTTGGATGATTCGATTAATTTCAATATCACGACCAATAACAGGATCCAGCTTTTTTTCTTTTGCAAGATGTGTTAGAGAACGTGTAAATTTAATCAAAGCCTTATTTTTTTTCTGAGTAGAAACCTCTGAAGGCTTTATTGATTTTAGCTCTGCTATAATCGGCATTATAGTTGCTTTATCTAATTTAAATTTTGTGAGCAAATCTTTTGCAGGACTAGCCACTTCAACAAGCGCCAAGAATAAATGCTCAGTCGAAACAAATTCATCCTTCATCCCTGTTGCTATTTTTGAAGATATTTCAATAGCTTGAGCCAAATCAGGAGTAAGATATACCTGATATGATGGAGATAGTGTTTGTGAGCCTTCAGGGGCCTCAACCGCCTCAAGAGCAGTATCGGTAAGTAAGATAGTATCAACATCAAGACGGTCGAGCATAGAAATAACCATGCTTTCCTCTTGAATAATAAGAGCAATTAATAAATGAATTGAATTCACGTTATTTTGACCGTGTTCAATTGCAATTTCGTGAGCGCGACGAATCGCCTC
>CAZTQI010000088.1:0-2729 GCA_964615805.1 uncultured Candidatus Saccharibacteria bacterium
GGCAATGTGTGTTGTTCTTTTTTTAGCTGGGTTAACACTTTTTTGTCGAACCACCGATCTATAAGACATCGTATCCGCAAACGCAACGCATGTGTCGGCGTTAATGCACTAAGCCATTTAAACAAATAATCCCGTGGACGAGCCATATTAAATTCCTAAAACTGCTATCCTCTCGCGGCGTGAGAAACCTATTCCATTGTAGCGGCATTATCAAGGTTCCGCAGATTTGAAATGCCGCTACACGCTCAACTCAGTAACACCTTTTTTCAAACTATTTTTTTAGTATACAGCATCATTCCTCCGGTTGTCCAACGGATTTCTTGCTTTATCAATTAACGAATCGAAATGAAACCCCATTTTTGAGTATTTTGAAATTGCGAACCATGAAGAGAACGTCTAGAATATCGTTTTATTGTTATCTCTTATAATTGATCTTAATATGAAATGTCCAGTTTGTACCAGTGAAAATTGTCCGATTGTATTCCAAAGCGAGAATCGTCACGGACGCTCCCTGCAAGAACCCAATACCTCCTTTCACGTCTATCAATGCGTGCGTTGTGGATTAATAGGGCTTATCGACGTTGAAACCGATGATCTCTATTACACGTTGTACTATCCTAAAGGGTATCATTCGCATAAAACCTTCAGCCTTCTGGGACAAATCTGGAATAAAGTTGCCTCGGTATTAGTACACCGCAAGATCAAGATCATCGAGCGCTTTATCTCTTCACCGTGTTCCTTATTAGACGTTGGCTGCGGTGACGGGGGGTTTCTAAAACGTTTAAATCCGCATTTGTTTGATGCGCATGGCCTCGAGCCCGTTAAAGAGGCCGTAGAAGCCGCCAACAGAGCCGGATTACAAGTGAAACAAGGAAATATCCTCACGGACACACTCGCTCTTGAAAATTATGATGTAGTTACCTTATGGCATGTATTTGAACACATCAAAGAGCCCGTGATTGCGCTTAAGCGCATACATTCCATCTTGAGGCCTGGCGGGGTCTTGGTGATGTCGATGCCTAACACACGTTCTCTCGCTGCCCAGCTAGGGGGAAAATACTGGTTTCATCTGGACTCTCCGCGCCATTTATGGCTTTATAACGATAAAAACATACAATCATTACTCGCCTCAAATCAGTTTAAAGTTGAATATTGTCGTTATCTGCCCTTTGAGTTTCCGTTAGACCTATTCTGGAGTATAAAAAATACCCTTCTTGGCAAACTTTTGATCCCCTTTTATCCTGTACTCAAATTATTCGATAGACAAAACATGATGCTGGTCGCAAGAAAAATTTAATTAAAAAACAACCTACATCTTAAAGCCATTTTTGGTAAAAATAACATTTCCGAAATCACATCCAACTCCCAACTCATCAATATAGCGATCAAAAACACTTACAGGATATCGAATAAAACGATCCCCTCGCAAAACCCAAAAATCAGTCCAGATAGATGAAATAATATTGGTGAACTCGTCTAGTTTCATGCCAGCGCGAAGAATTCCATAGGGCCATATTTCAGAAACAACAGGTATGCCTGAGGATAGCAATGTGCGCGCACCCTTAAAAACATAACCTTCATACCCCTGCACATCAATCCACACTAATGCGTCCCTGCCCTGTTTGGCTCTGTTAGCAACCTCTGGTTCATTAATTAACTTATCCAGCTGCATTGCCTTTACTTCCACCATACGTCTTTTTGATTCTCCATATATTTCATCCTTAACCAGCTCATTTGCTCCTTTAACACGATGGTCACCAGGATTGTCTTCTGATAGCTCCATTTTTAAAATCCCATCTTGTGCCCCTAAGGCATAATTTAGGCACAACACTGATTCTTGAATATTATTCAGTTTAACATTTTCTGAAAGCAATTGGAAATTTGAGGGTTCTGGCTCTATTGCTATTGCATATCTCACCTTTTTTGCTCGCAATAGTCCAACACTGATGATCCCAATGTTTGCCCCAATATCATAGAGCAAAACATTATCGTCCTTCACGAATTTATTCTCCTTTAAAAACTCAAAAACTTTTTGAGAAAAATCATATTCAAACTGCCCTTTTACCACTAATGAACGCCCTATAGCATAATCACTTGTCAAAATTTTAAAAGTTCCTTGACGCGTCTTTACGACATAATAGGAAAGGAATTTTCTTAGAACATTCCAATACATAACCCCAAAAAACAAACTTAGAAGCCTTATTGCTGCTGGGACATAATATTTTAGAATTAGCTTAACCATTGTTTACGACTCCATTCTTTACAAACAATATCATCAAGATAGGCACAAACTAATTGTCTTAATTGTGCTAAACGTTAAAACGTTTTTAAAAGTTAACAGTTCCTCTTCTAAAAGTCACGGTGTTTTGCTTTTCTTGTTAGGGTTTTGTCGAATTTCTCTTCTTCTCCAATTCTAATTCGTTCGAACTTTTCGCCTTAATTTTTTTTCGCGTGAAGAGGCGATGCCGACAAGAATGATCACCATAATGCTGGTCACAAGCGAGAACAGATTAAAGAAACTCTTGATTCGAACCTGACAGGCTAGGGTGTGTTTGCCTGCAGGGACCTGGATGGCGCACCACTGGCCGTTGGCCTGGTAGAGCGGGACCTCTTTGTTATCCAGTGTCGCCTTGAGGTCGGATGAGAAGCGTTCGTTCCAGACAAGTAGTCCCGGCTGTGGCAACTGGACTGTGGCGCGGGTGACAAAGACGCTCTTCTCCCCTCTCATC
>CAZTQI010000089.1:0-2720 GCA_964615805.1 uncultured Candidatus Saccharibacteria bacterium
GTTATGAATTAAGTTCTGGTAGTATAAGAATCCATAAACAAGAGGTTCAAAAGCAGGTATTTAAGTTGCTTGGAATTAGCGAAGAAGAACAGCAATTAAAGTTTGCTCACATGCTTGAGGCATTTACATTCGGTGCGCCTCCGCACGGTGGATTTGCCCCCGGAATTGATAGAGTCGTTATGATATTAGAGAATGAGCCAAATATTCGAGAGGTGATAGCGTTTCCAAAGACTGGAGAAGGAAGAGATTTGATGATGAATGCACCATCAGTAACTGGAGAAAAGCAACTTAAAGAATTGGGGATTAAAATATTATAAGTAAATCACTTAGACTTATTCGCGTGAATAGGCGAATAGAATTGAAGGCAAACCCGGTAGTAGATTTTGATTACAAAATACACTACCGGGCAAGGAAAAAAGGTGGAGGCTTGGGGGCTTCCACCTTTTGTGTTTTATGTGCGTGACACATTTGGCCACCTAAGAAGGCGCGAGATACGAAATCTGGGTATTGAGTTTTTGTGGGGCTCATCCGGATGTTCGGTATCATATTTGTCTCGGTGTTTACAAATTGGAGAGCAAAAATTTTTTTCTATATCATTGTCGTGGATTGTTATCCAGCCTCTATGCGGATTTGATCCTACTGATTCCTCCTTTGCCACCGAAACTTCTTCACCGCAATAATCGCAGATTATTTTTGTGTCAGTTTTCATAGCCTTGGGAACAGGTTACTGATTACAAGAATACTACTATAAATTTTGTATGCAAATAAGTTATCCACTGCTGGTAAACCCGGTAGTAGATTTTGATTACAAAATACACTACCGGGCAAGCCCTTAAACTTTTTGCTCATGCATAATTTATGATTACAAAATTGTGCAAGGAATTCTTGTGAGCAAAAACTTTTTAGAGCAAACCCTCCTAACTTTTTGAGTACAAAAACTTGGGAGGGAAACGAAAAAAGTGAAAGTTGTTAGCTTTCACTTTTGAATTTCACATACCTGTGCGTTCGATGTCGTCGCGTAATTCTTGACCAATACCAGCTTGTGACTCATTGCACGCCTTTAGGAATTTCTCGAGATCTTCATTGTTGAGTTTAGGAAACCTAAAAGCTTTACTAATCTTATTTTTTGCAATCTTGAAAGCTTCTTTGAAGTCAGTAGCTTCAATAGCTTCGACTAGAAAATCTTTTTGCCAATTTGCACTGAGTTCGGTACCGAAAAATATTCCGTCCTCAGGTTTGGCTAAATTGTCATTTGCACATTGCTCGGAGCAAAAATCAAAATGGCTAGCTGGAGTTGTTCGAAAAGTCCATCCTAAAAGAGGATCCCTTCCTCCAAAAAGTGGATTGAGAGCGTCTGTTGTGACGAGTTTTCCGCATTGGTTGCATATCGTAACTTGATTATCTTTCCTTTTTGGGACAGAACATCTATGATCATCAAGTCTTTTTTGAACGCTATCGCCAATTTTTTTGAGGCATTCAACGGAACAAGCGAAGGTATCAAAGCTTGGTTTATTGCTCATAATACCAGTAGTATTTATGTGAAACCAGTAAGGAATATATGAGTATTCTGTTTTTTCTAATATACACTTAACTTGATCACAGACTGCACATGTCCATTTTTCGTATCTAATTTTCATATTTGTACGGGGTTGCTGTCCACAGATTACTACTTTGGGTAATATTTGCAACATAAGTATGGAACATGGATCACATAGCATGGAACATAGGATTTTTTTTATGAAATCTCAAAAATCTGTTCCACGCTCCATGTTTTATGTTACAATACTCACACATGGATGATTTTAAGGTGAAAACCCCAGTGTTTGAAGGGCCTTTAGAGGTGCTTTTGGGCATGGTTGAAAAAAGGAAACTCTTCATAAATGATATTGCACTTTCACAAGTGGCAGATGACTATATTTCTCATGTGCAGAATATTCAAAACGAAAAAGGGTATCCCATGGCAGAGGTAGCTCAGTTTATTTTAATTGCCTCCACACTTCTCTTAATAAAATCAAAATCTCTCTTGCCAACACTTACCCTTACTGAAGAGGAGCAAAATAGTGTGAGTGATTTGGAATTACGTTTAAAGATTTATCAAAGGCTTCGAACTGCTAGTGAGACCGTGTCAAAAATGTTTGGAAAAAATATTATGTTTGCTCCGCTTGACAGGAAGAATGATGTAAAAGTTTTTGCACCTGATAAAGAAACAAATACACCAACGCTTTTAGAATCAGTTAAAAATATTTTAAAAAATTTACCAAAGAAAGAATTTATTCCTCAAGCTGTAGTTCAGAAAGTTATGAGCCTCGAGGAAATGATTGGCAGACTCACAACTCGAATAAGTTCAAACCTTAAAATGTCATTTAGTAAATTCACGGGGGAACACAAAGGACACAAGGTACATATTATTGTAAGCTTCCTCGCAATGCTAGAACTTGTGAAAAACGGTATAATACAAGTAAAGCAAGACAAGGATTTTGGGGAAATTGAGATGGAAACAGGGGAGGTGGGGGTGCCGAACTATAGATGATGTTCTAGGTGTTCTAACTGTTGTATATGTTCTAAATGAGGGAATTCAAAAATTAGGAAATTATTTACAAAATTAAAAATTGGAAATTAAAAATTATTCAGAAATTATTATGGACTTAGACAAGAAAATAGAAGCAATATTGTTTTGGAAAGGGGAGCCGATGAAGTTGAAAAAACTTGCGGATATGTTT
>CAZTQI010000090.1:0-2717 GCA_964615805.1 uncultured Candidatus Saccharibacteria bacterium
ACCATACAATCTTCGCCTCAAAAGATGGAATTGTATCTTTCAGAGATGTTAAGAAGACTCGATTCGACGGAAAGACAGTGAACCGAAAGCAAGTGAATGTTAAATAGTCAGTAGTCCTTAGTTGGTAGTCTGTAGTAAAATGCAAATTCAAACAAAAGAGCGACTTTTCTTTCGAAAAGTCGCTGGTTTTGTATCTATTCTTAATTCCTAATTCATAATTCTTAATTCATTTCTATTCTGTACCCAGAATAGAAAGCTTGAATGTTCCTGTCTGACCATGCCATTCAACATTTATTTCGTACTCCCCTGTTGTTTTGATCGGCTTCTCAAGCTTGATCCATTCAGGATCGATGTCTAGGTGAATTTGTTTCTTTACTGCTTTTGCAATTTCTTCTGTATGTACCCCAGCAAATAAATGACCTTTCTCATTTGCTTTCTCTGATATTTCAATTGTCTGGGCTCCCAATTGTTCAATATTTGCTTTTGCGAGTTCTGCATCCACAGCTTTCATTGTTGTATCTGTTGATTTTCTAACCTCCATTTTTTTGATATTTGCTGGAGTTGCTGTCTCAGCTAATCCTTTTGGAATAAGCATATTTACAGCATGTCCGTCACCAACTTCTTTAACATCATATTTTCTTCCAACCCCTTTCACATCTTTTAGTAAAATTACTTTCATTTGTTTAATTAAGTTAATCAATAATCTTGCAAGCTGTATTTTAACTGCTTTTCTTGTTTTTGCAACCTTGCTTATTGCATTTTTCTACGGACTACAGACCACTCACTACAAACTCTTTAGAATTTCCACCGCCTTATCTAGCTGAGGGTCTTTCTCTGCCTTTCTGTCTGTATCTGTCATTTTCACCACAACATCAGGATCAACTCCGTTTTTTGAAAGAGAAACTCCGTTTGGTGTAAGCCAGTGTGCAATAGTTATTTTAAGTGATGAATTGTCAGTAAGCGGAATCAATTCCTGAACAGAACCTTTTCCGAAAGTTTTCTCTCCAACCAATGTTGCCACCTTATGTTCCTTTAATGCCCCTGCAAGAATTTCTGATGCTGAGGCAGAACCTCCATCAACAAGCATTATCATTTTCAGCCTATTTGTAAATATGTTATATCCCTTACTCTTGAAAACCTCTGCTGGTTTATTCTTACTTCCAAAATCCTCCGACACAACCACGGCGCTAGCTGGTAGGAACCAACTCGCGATATCAACAGCAGCCTCAAGATATCCTCCAGGATTACCTCGAACATCAACAATTAATTTATCCTCTCCAGAATTTACAAACTCACGTAATGCATCTCGAAATTTATCAGCGGAATTCGCTGCAAAGCTTGTGATTTGTATAACAAATATTCCGTCATCCCTTTTTGTTGAAATTACAATAGGAACATCAATAACATCACGAATTACTCTAATTTCTTTTTCAGCTCCGTTTCGTACAATCGCAAAAACTACTTCCTTTCCTTTTGGTCCACGTATTAATTTTGTCGCCTCTCGTGAGCTCATACCGAGAGTACTCTTTCCATCAATTTTAATTATCATATCCTTTGCACGCATACCGGCTTTGTCTGCTGGCGTACCCTTGAGTGGAGAAACTACCGTAAGGATCCCGTCCTTAACATCAATTTCAATTCCAACTCCTTCGAAATTGCCTTGTATATCATCTTCAAATGTTTTCAAATCCTCTGGTGGAAAAAATGTAGTATATGGGTCACCATATGATGCAGCTAATCCTTCAATAGCTCCCCAAACCTTTTTTTGATCTGTATTTTTCTCTGTGCTTGATGCCCCAACAAAATTTGTATCGAGTATGCTCCAAGCTTTCCAAAACGGAGAAAAATCAACTTTTTCAGTTGTTGAACTTTCTGTATTTGCAAGCTGTGGGCTTGCTACCAAGGTAGATTGATCAATATTTCTGTTCCCGACAAAATACCCACCAGTAAAAATTATTCCGGCACAAACAAACACACCTATAGTTGGTAAATATTTTGAAAGATTTTTTATCACCCGTTTATTATCTCAAATTTGTTGCGATGAGACAAGGTCAAAGGTCATTTGTTATTCGTGATTTGTTCGGTATAATAGTGAATATATGGACCTCTACCTCCAAAACACACTTACTCGTCAAAAGGAAAAATTTGTGCCAATTAAAAATGGTGAAGTTGGTATATATAATTGTGGTCCGACAATTTACGATAATCCACATATTGGTAATTTACGCACTATTATTTTTTTTGATATTTTAAGACGGGTTTTCGAATTCAATAATTTTAAGGTAACTCAAGTCATGAACCTTACTGATGTTGATGATAAGACAATAAAAAAATCTCAAGCTGAAGGAGTTTCTCTTTTCGACTTTACCGCAAGGTATGAAAGAATATTTCGCGATAATTTAGAGGAACTAAATATTAAAACTCCGCATCGTATGCCAAGGGCAACAGAGTTTATTGCTGATATGATCGACATGATTGAGAAAATGCTCGAAAATGGGACGGCATATAAATCCGATGATGGAATATATTTTTCAATTGAAAAAAGTGAAGGCTATGGCGCACTTGCTCAACTAAAATTAGACCACACTGAAAAAGCTTCAAGTGAAGATGAATATGATAAGGAAAATGCTCATGACTTTGCCCTTTGGAAGTTTGCGAAACCTGAAGATGGTGAAAATGTTTGGTCAGCATCCTTTGGCGATGGTCGCCCTGGATGG
>CAZTQI010000091.1:0-2686 GCA_964615805.1 uncultured Candidatus Saccharibacteria bacterium
ATTTTCTATTATTTCGGGGCGAGTGAATTTTCGATGAATCAGATAACCACCAAGTCTATTTGCTTGATTTTGAGCCTTGTGGTTTTTGGTGCGATGTGTGGTCTCTGTATTCTTTGTACGTTGATTATCATTTTCGGTTGTGACGACTACAAGCAGAGAAGAAAATATGTCACCGATTTTGAAACGATTGGAATGGAATTTTTTGAGACATTTATTTTCGATAATTCCTATAATGTAGACTTACCCTTAATTGAGGTTTGCAAGAAAACCTTGAGCATGAAAGCAGTCGGTATGCCGATGAGCGCAGATCAAAACTTGGAGCGCATGCGATTTAATCGCGCTATCGACCTACTTGTGATTTGCAACGTCATTGAATCAGGAGATGTTCCAAAATTGTATGCAGAGGCCTTTAAGGAATCTAAGGTCAACCTTGGGGTCGAAGGAGATGTCTCAAAAGAGCAACAAGAATCATCGACTGCTCCTGTTGGTATGCTTCAGGATTAGTTGAGCAAATTTATATACCCCGAATAATTGTTTGGGGTTTTTTATTGCCAGATACAAATTTAATAACACATGTTAAATACGCTATAGCGTATTTAACATGTGTTGGTATTTATAAATACTGGAACAATTACATGTGTTACCCTTTGCTAAAATCACGTTTTTCGTCTAAACTGGAATCACTGTGATACAAGATACAATCAAAAAACTAATTGATGACGCTTTGGAAGCACTCGAGCTGCCTCAAGCTTCATTTGTCATTGAACATCCAGAAAAGGTAGACTTTGGGGATTTTTCGACAAACATCGCTCTTGTGCTTTCAAAGCAGGTGGGAAAAAATCCTCGCGAGTTGGCAAGTACAATTTCAGAAGAGCTTCAAAAGAATTTACCAAGCTCAATTTCTAAAATTGAAACAGCTGGTCCTGGATTTATAAACTTTTATCTTTCAAAAGAATTTTTTGCACTTGAACTAAAAAATATTTTAGAGAAGGGGGAGGAGTACGGGACAAATAAAAATTTGGAAGGGAAGAAAATGCTTTTTGAATATACAGACCCAAATCCATTTAAGCAATTTCATATTGGACACTTGATGAGTAATGCGATAGGGGAATCACTTTCTAGAATTGCTGAATTTCAGGATGCAAGAGTCACACGAATTTCATACGGGGGAGATGTTGGTCTTCATGTTGCAAAAACAATGTGGGGTATTTTGCAAAAGAAAGATACTTTCCCAGCGGATACTGACTCAATTTCTGTGAAAGCAAAATATTTGGGAGAGGTTTATGTTTTGGGTTCGAATGCATATGAGGATGATGCAAAAGCACAAGAAGAAATAAAAAATTTAAATAAGGTTATTTTTGAAATGTCAGACTTTTCACTTTTTGATTATTACAAAAAAGGGAAAGAATGGTCTGTGGAGCATTTTCACGAAATATATAAAAAGCTTGATACTAAATTTGACCATGAGCATTTTGAAAGTGAAACAATTTCAAAAGGTATTTCTTTGGTAGAGGAATTTTTAGAAAAAGGTGTGTTTGAAAAAAGTGAAGGAGCTATTGTTTATAGGGGAGAAGACGAAGGGTTGCATACTAGGGTTTTCATAAACTCACAAGGTTTACCGACTTATGAAGCAAAAGAGCTTGGGCTTACGTCTCTTAAATTTGAAAAATATAATCCAGACATCTCGGTTGTTATTACAGCTGATGAGCAAACAGATTATTTTAAGGTGATACTTTCCGTGCTTGGTAAAATAAATAAGGATTGGGCAGAAAGGACACAGCATGTTGCTCACGGAATGATGCGTTTTGCAGACGGTAAAATGTCTTCTCGAAAGGGTAATGTTATAACAGGAGAATCTCTCATTTTAGATACAGAAGAGGCGGTGCGAGAAATTATTAAGGAAAGAGAACTTCCGGAAGAAATCAAAAATCAAATTGCTGAATTTGTTGCTGTTTCTGCTATTAAATATTCTGTGCTTCGCCAGACTCCTGGTGGAAATATTATTTTCGATAAATCAAAAGCAATTTCTTTCGAAGGTGACTCTGGTCCATACTTGCAATATACCGCTGTGCGAGCAAATTCTGTTTTGGAGAAAGCTGAAAATTCTGGAACAAAAAGAGAGGCTAAAATTCCAAACTTTGAAACAATGCAAAAAGAAATTTATAAGATCGAACATTTGCTATATCGCTTCCCTGAGGTGGTAGCTAGGGCGGGAGATGAAAAGTCACCACATCATATAGTTACATATCTTACAGAGCTCGCGTCAGCATTCAACGGTTTTTATGCAAACAATAAGATAATCGACGCTGGCGAGGAAAGTGGTTACCGTCTTGGTATCACCAAGGCAGTTCACAATATCCTTTGGAATGGCCTATATTTGCTCGGAATCAGGGTTCCGGAGAGAATGTAAACGACTGAAAAATAACGAACGCAGTGACTATATTTTTCGTCGTCCCAGAAATCCGACCCGCTGGAGGATTATCTGGGAACCAGTTTTTATAGATTAGTCCAAAAAACCCTTTAAATAAAGGGTTTTTTGATGCTTTGGGGACGTCGCCTGAAACTAGCCCTTAAATGCTTGACCAAACCGAAGTTCCGAGTATAATACTCTCTACCTACTAAGGAGTAGGGATAAGTAATTTGAAAATTGAATTGTTTAGTACGATTAAAAATAATCGTCTATTCT
>CAZTQI010000092.1:0-2590 GCA_964615805.1 uncultured Candidatus Saccharibacteria bacterium
ATTACAGACCTCGGTAATTCGCATTAAAAAACGATCTCTTTTTTGGACATTCGATCAATCAATTGGTGAATCGCCAACTTCGATTTCAAGAATTTTACCGCCAGGTGTAACTACTGCTAATTGAGTTAACTTTCGACAAAATTGTATTTGCGCCGTGTGCCTACTGTATTGCTGAAGTGGCTCAAGGCGTACGACGACTTTATCTTTTTCGCTTCTTATCCAGCCATGACAGTTTGTGATGGCATAAAACAAGTCGACGTATTCATTCTTGCTATCATAAAACTGTGAGAGCCACTCAACCATTTGTTTGCGGGCATTCCAGGCGCTGCTGGTCACAAAATCAAACAGATATTTGCTTTCATCACTAATTCGTTGAAAGCATCTGTAGTCTTCCAGTGACGAAGTATCTATTCTTATGGGCAGTTGCTTAGCTTTCTGACTCAGATGCTCAATATGGGCTTCTTCATCCCGGATTTTGACCTTTAGTCGTTGATGTTTGCTATTGTCTCTTATACTGCCGTCTTTATTGAAGACGTCACTGGTCTTTGACAATTTCTTGCATAGCTTTTCCAGGTTTTTCTTCTTCACCTTTAGATCGCGTTTGATCTGTTTGAGGTCTGGATTGACTATCGACTGGTTTTTACTTTCAACAAATTCATAGCCAGGCTGATAATTGAGCGGATGTTTGTCCGCCAGATGCTTAAAGGTATTCTCTGAAGCTCCCCATCGGTTAAGAATCGCTGTAGCGCACTCTCTTGCATCCATTTTATCGACACCTGCATTTGATAGCGCACATGTTTTGCGATTACTGGTAACGTTCCAAATATAAATGCGTCTTAGCGCAAAACTAATAGTTTCCTTGTTTTCAAGCGTGTGGGTAAACACTTTCTTATCTTCAAAAACCCGATATGTCTTTTCATTTACTTTAAATTCTTCTTTAAACTGATCAGGCTGGACCTCATCAAGTTTCTTTGTGTCAATATGTTTTTCCCACGTTACGAAAATGATGTTGGCTTGATTCATGTTGAAAAAAAATTCTGCACCATAACCCTCTCGATCAAAAACCATGATCGGTCCACCATCAATCACATCTTCCCATTTCTTTCCAAGGGTTACAAGGTAAGAGCGCATATCTCCCTTGCCTTCCTGAATTTCAAAATCTACAACTCTGCCGCTGATATCACAGGTCACCTGATTTGTTCGACCAGGAACCATCAGTTGCCTCTGAGTGTTAAAACCATGATGCGTCTTTTCTTTTCCAGTATATGGCAACAAATGCCCGTCCGTAAACCACAACCAAATACCAACTATCCCGTCACTGACCTGTTTGTGGAAAAATTCAGTTGTTAACTGTCCGGCAACCTGCATTGTACAAGCGCTGTGGAGCCATGCGCGAACCTGTTGTTTTATCGGCAACCGCCTTAAGCCAAGAACTAAACCAGCCTCTCGCCGGACAACATTTTTAAGCTGTTCAATGGAGCGAATACCTTTAGCGAATAGTAGTAAAAACACAAGGAATATTTTATACTTATCACCAAAGTAAGTCATAATCATCCCAAGCCAGTCGTTTAAATGAATCAGGGTGATCAGATAGGTAAATGCACCGGCATATCGGGTTGGCTTCCAGCCATGCTGTTCAGTGAACGGCTGATCCTCAGGATTGATGGCTTTCGAGTGGCCGCCAAAAAGCAGTTCAGATTGTTTGGGTAGTGTTTCTTGCTCCTTCTGTCGGATATCTCTGATATCTTTGGCCTTGTTGCCAGTATGTCTATTGTTAATATTTTCAATGCGATGTTTGCGAATATTGATACTTCTTGAAGGAGAGTAATTATTAATCAGGCCTTCAAATCCAAAATGTTTTTTTGCCTTGAGATAATTATCAATACTTTGACGACAAATACCCATTGCTTCGGCAAGATGGCTCTTTTTTGCACCAAGTTCAACAGCCTCTACAATAAGTATCCTCTTGGCAACCTGATCGGAAAAGTCAATGCTTTTAACCAATACGTCATTGTGAAACAATGTCACGATGGATTTATTACCATCTGTGAATTTGAGGTACAATCGGTTGCCAATGTAAGCGACGTTTTTATCTTGCGGTGTAATGTCTTTGAATAAGCTGTCCTGATGCATAGTCATCTCGCTCCAAAATTATGATGGAACAAGATTAACTCAACAGCACAAAAAGTCAACAAGTATTTTACAATAATATTATATTTACAATAAATATAAAGTTGTTATAAATACAAATGTCCATTTAATGGAATTGTTAAAATGTCTAATTAAAGAGCAACTGTTGCGCAAAACGTCTAAATTCGTGTATATTTTGCGCGAAATTAATAGCGCAATAACGAGGTCTGTATTAACAAAAATATATCCTTCTTTTCCAAAACGTATTCGACTTATAGTCGAGAGAAGGTTTTCTTTAATTCCACTTTCAACGTCAACAACATACAAACCGGAGCCAATAAATAAGTTGTATGGCTCAAACAGTTTGATATAAGATATTTTCTTAAAATCTTTTTCTGCCGACTCCGGTTTTGTCCACTGGTATTCATAAAAACCTTCACCAGATTGTTTAACGATATCA
>CAZTQI010000093.1:0-2567 GCA_964615805.1 uncultured Candidatus Saccharibacteria bacterium
TAGAACTGCGGACTTCTAAGCCGTTAATGTTGGTTCGATTCCAACCGAGAGCACACGACAAATTATAAAAGCTATCCGATAGGGTAGCTTTTATTGTCGTGTGCTGGCCGGAGCGCGACGGCGCGAGGCGGGGTCGAGAGATTTTTCAGCAGAAAAATACTCGTGACCACAACCCGTGCTATCGAGTAAGCAAGGAGTTTTGCTTGCGAGTTGGAATCGAACGCTGGAATGGAAATTGTTAGCAAAAAATTTTATGAGGCGGTGCCTAGACAAATTTTGTGACGACAAAAATTTAGTCGAAAGAGATGTCCAACCGAGAGCACATGAAAATAAAAATACCGCTAGCGGTATTTTTATTTGTGGGCGATACAGGAACTCTTTCTCTACGAGAACTGTACACCTTTCGTATTTTTTCAAATGGGTACATTCTCAAAAATATACTCAAGGTCTTCGAGTCCTGACGAAAGCTCTTCAAGAGCTTTCTTATCGCCCACAAATGAAAAACAGTCACCTGAGTGACTGTTTTTCATTTGTGGGCGATACAGGGCTCGAACCTGTGACCTTTTCTGTGTAAGAGAATTGCTCTACCAACTGAGCTAATCGCCCATATTTAATTGTCTACCAACTGGTCACGCATAATTTCTTGTAGAAATTTGCTCGACCCCGACTCACTCGCCTTCGCTCACTCCGTCCTTGCGAAAGTGCTACCCAGCACTTTCTCACTAATCACCCAACTTACCTATGCGAAGATATTAACCTTTTTCTGATAATTTATCAAGAGGTTGTTTTTAGTTTTGCATATGGTACTATTAATATATAAATAACTCAGCTGTTCGTATGAAATACATAGAAAAACAAAAGGCTATTGAACTCAGGAGAAATGGCGAGTCTATAAAACAAATAGCAAAGATTTTAGGTGTCGCGAAAGCTAGTGTAAGTGTTTGGGTTCGAAAAGTTCCAATCTCGCTAAAACAAAAAAAGAAACTATCATCAAATGGTCAATCACCGACAGTGGTTGAAAGAAGAAGAAATTCAAGGATTAGGAATGAAGAGGGGAAAAGGCGGGTCGTAATTGATTGTGCGGGAAGGGATATTAAATCAATTAGCCAAGAGGAATTAAAAATAATAGGATCAATTTTTTATTGGGCTGAAGGAGGTAAAACAAAGCGTAGTATGGCTCGTGTAGCAAACAGCGATCCTATTATGATAAAGTTGATGATGAGATTTTTTAGGGAGGTTTGCGAAGTGAAAGAATCAAAATTTAGGTGCCATATTCACACTCACTCTCATTTAAATGTTTCAAAATGTCTAAGTTACTGGTCTGAGGTTACAAATATACCCATTTCACAATTTTATAAAACATATGCTAAACCAAGCATTGCAAGCAAAGGAAAAAAAGATAGTCTTCCTTTTGGCACATTAGATGTTATTATCTGTGATACAAATCTGTTTCTAAGAATCATGGGTTGGATAGAAAAGATTAAAAAACTAACGACAGAATAAATTATGCAAATCCTTTTCGAAAATGAAAATATTCTAGCTATAAACAAACCTTCTGGGCTTGTTGTTCATTCTGATGGGCGGACAAAGGAGGAAAGTGTATCGAGTTGGCTTCTAGAAAAATATCCGGATATAAAAAATGTTGGGGAACCGTGGACCTCACCAAGTGGGGAGGTGATATATCGCCCCGGCATTGTGCATCGTCTTGATAGGGATACTTCTGGTGTGCTTGTAATAGCAAAGAATCAAGAATCTTTTTTAAATCTAAAGTCACAATTTCAGGATAGAGAAATAAAAAAAACATACAACGCATTTGTATATGGTGAGATGAAGGAGATGGAAGGGGTGATAGATAGACCGATTGGTCGCTCCAAAAGTGATTTTAGAAAATGGTCTGCACAAAGAGGGGCTAGGGGAGAGATGAGAGAAGCAGTAACTGAGTATAGGGTGTTAAATGCTTGTAAGGATGCTTCGTATGTGGAGGTTTATCCCAAAACAGGGCGTACACATCAGATTCGTGTGCACTTTAAAGCAATCAACCATCCTGTGATTTGCGACTCATTATATGCCGAAAACAAGCCAAAACTGCTAGGTTTTGAAAGACTTGCGCTACATGCTAGAAAAATCGAAATAAGTGATATAAATGGGGATATTTTGACGATTGAAGCACCGATGCCCCCAGACTTCATTTCCGCGCTTGATAAAATAAAAGACTTGTGTTAAAGTAGCCATCACTTAAACAAATATGAAAATCTCACCAGTAAAAATTGAAGAGCGAAAAAATCTAGACCTACGGTCTGGCGATACTGTGCGTGTTCACCAGAAAATTACAGAAAAGGACAAGACAGGAAAAGCTAAAACACGAATTCAGATTTTTGAAGGTATTGTTCTTTCTAGAAAGCATGGGGCAGAAGCAGGTGGAACATTTACTGTTCGAAAAGTTGTAGACGGTATTGGAGTTGAAAGAATTTTTCCTCTATATTCTCCAAACATTGAAAAAATTGAAATTATTCGCCGATCAAATACTCGCCGATCAAAACTTTACTTCGTTCGAGAAAAGGCAGTTA
>CAZTQI010000094.1:0-2533 GCA_964615805.1 uncultured Candidatus Saccharibacteria bacterium
CCTTTCCCTCATGGAGCTATGCTAAAAGAGGCATTAAAAATAGTACGTAAAATTTTTCCATTTATTGATAAGCAATCATCAAAAAGAGATAATTTTGAATTCTATAGACAGTTAGGGTTAGTTCCAAATGTTGCCCCCGTATTGTCATTCCCGCGAAGGCGGGAATCCAGTCTGCAGAATTCAGGACTTGGATCCCCGGGAGTACCCGAGGATGACAAGATGGCGGTTGTAAACAATGTAGCTAAACTCGAATACCAAAAAACCATCCGTCACATCAAACTTTTTTTTGAAGGTAAAAAGAAAGAGCTTGTAAAGTCACTTGAAAAAGAGATGATGAATCTCGCAAAAAAACAGAAATTTGAAGAAGCGAACAAAATCAAAAAGACCTTGTACGCATTAAATCACATCCGAGATGTATCATTATTAAAGAGAGACATGTCGGATGTAGGTAAGGCATTAAGAATTGAAGGATATGATGTTGCACATTTGAGTGGTACAAACATGGTGGGTGTGATGACTGTTATAGAAGATGGTATACCAGAAAAAACTGAATATAAAAAATTTAATATAAAAACTGTTAAGGGTGCGAATGATCCTGCTTCATTAAAAGAAATGTTCTTAAGAAGATTGGGGCATACTGAGTGGCAATATCCAGGACTAATTGTTGTTGATGGCAATGAAATACAGCTCTCTGTTGTTGAAAATGCATTAGCTACGTTGAAAATAAACATTCCTGTTGTTGCTGTTGTAAAGGATGAAAAACATAAAGCTAGTAGAATACTCGGTGATAAAAATCTAATACTTTCATATCGAGATCAAATACTCCTTGCAAACACCGAGGCCCACCGCTTCGCTATTGCGTTCCATCGTCAAAAAAGAGGGAAGTTAAAATAATATATGTATTATGTTAAAATATAGCCTATGACCCCACACCCGCTGTTTTGGATACTTTTTGTCTCTATTATTTTCTGGAGTTTTTTTGAGCGTTTTGACGCAAAAAGAAAGGAATATATTGATCACCCTTGGGCCACCTTTTTATATTTCATATTTTCTTCACTGATTCTGGTTTTTGTTTATCCTCCCGTTTTGTCATTTTTTGTTTTAAAACCTGTTGCATTTTTCACTGCAATAATTTCTGTTGCTGTGACATATTTACTTTATTTAGGTTTACCAAAACTGTTTGTTGGTCCAACTATAGGTTTTAGAGATGACCATCAATATTGGAAGCTTCTTGATAAAAAATATATTCTTCCAAAATTTGCAGAAATAATTTTTCAACAGACTTTTTTTGGTTCGATTGTTTTGCTTATCGCTGAGAATTACAAGCTTTCCATTTCTGTATTGTTGTTGGGAGCCTTTTCTTTTATTCTAGCCCATGTCCCACTTTTTGTACTGCAAGGAAAAAGAATCGGGGCCTTTTATTTCTTCTGGGCAATTCTCGGAGCGCCAATTTTTGCTTTTATTTTGTTAAGTACCGGAAGTCTTTGGTTTACTATTGCTTTTCATATGTTTTTCTACTCTTTTCTCTCAACGTTCTCATGGCTTTTCAGCCCTGTTAAATATTCCTAATCAAAAGAGGGGTATTTTTTTCTAGTTATGCTAGTATGTTATTTAGTATAAGTTCGTTCAATAAAAAACCAACATATAGAAAGGTTGTCTTATGTTTAAACAAATATGTAGAGATATGAAGGAGATCGCTAGGATGATTATTCAAGGCGGTATGGGCGTAGGTGTTTCCGGATGGAGGCTTGCTCGTGCTTCGGCAATGGCTGGAGCGATCGGCACTGTCTCTGGTACTGCAGTTGCAAACTTGCTCGCAAACGCACTTCAAAAAGGTGACAAGGATGGAAACTTTCGCAGAGCTCTTGCAAGTTTTCCATTTCCTAAAATCGCAGAAGAAGTTCTCGATGCATACTTTGTCCCAGGTGGAATCCCGAAAGGTAAAAAGCAAAAAGAAATTCCGATGTGGTCTTTCAAACCCGCAAGAATTCTGATTGCCTTAACCATCTGTGCAAACTACAGTTTTGTGTGGCTCGCAAAGGAAGGGCATGAAAACCCTATTTTTGTAAATTATTTGGAGAAGATCCAAATGCCGCATATTTACAGTATTCTTGGTGCAATGCTCGCAAACGTCGACGGCATAGTGATGGGCGCAGGTCTTCCGAGGTACATACCAAATTTGATTGATCAAGTAATGGAGGGTGGTGATTTGCTATCATATCCAATATTTGTGAAGCATCATCCGAATGACAACAATTTGGTTCGGCTGGAACTGAATGCTGTTGAATTTTTAGGTGGTCCATTACCTGAAATGATTCGTCCTGTGTTTCTTCCTATTGTCACAGCGCCCTCACTGGCTATAAAACTTTTGCAGTGGTGCCCTGGTAAAATAAACGGCTTCATTGTCGAAACATCGACTGCTGGGGGTCATAATGCTCCTCCGCGCGGACAACTCATACTCAACGAAAGGGGTGAGCCTGTGTATGGAGAGAGAGATAAAATCAAAACGGAAGAGTTTGCGAAGCTGGGAGTC
>CAZTQI010000095.1:0-2435 GCA_964615805.1 uncultured Candidatus Saccharibacteria bacterium
ATTTCAGGATTTTGCTGAAATAATGTTTCTTTCAATGTCTGGTTGTGGTGTTGGTTTTTCTGCCGAAAGCTATAGTGCTCAATCTCTTCCGCAAATTAAGCATCAAACAGGTAAGAAGATTAAATATGTAATTGAAGATTCTCGTGAAGGTTGGTCAGATTCATTTGCTTTCTGTATGAAAACCCTATTCGAAGGAACAGATGTTGAATTTGATTATTCAAAACTTCGCCCAGCTGGTGCAAGGCTTAAGACAACTGGAGGTAAAAGTTCTGGTCCTGATCCTCTTCGACAAATTCATGAGTTTACAAGAAATAAGATTTTGGCAAAGCAAGGAGGTCACCTTACAAACTTAGATGTTCACGATATTGTTTGCCAGATTGGAATGGGTGTTGTTTCTGGTGGTGTACGAAGAACAGCTTTGATTTCACTTTCTGATCTATATGATTCAGAAATTCGAGACGCAAAAAAAGGCCAGTTTTGGATGAGTGAGCCACAAAGGTCTCTAGCAAACAACTCTGCTGTATATTTAAACAAACCATCAAACGAGGAATTTTTGAAAGAATGGCTTGCTTTGGTGCAGAGTCGTTCTGGAGAGCGAGGTATTTTCAATCGAGGAGGTTTGAAGAAAACTTTCCCAGAGAGCCGAGCAAAACTTTCTGAGGACTGGTGGGACAAATTTGGAACAAACCCTTGTGGAGAAATTATTCTTCGACCAAAGCAATTCTGTAACCTTACTGAAGTAGTGGCTCGAAATGCAGACAAGGAAGCGGATCTTATGCGAAAGATTCGAATTGCAACTATCATAGGGACATATCAGGCTTCATTCACAAACTTTGTTTATCTTTCACCTGAGTGGAAGAAAAACTGTGAAGAGGAAGCTCTGCTCGGTGTTTCAATTACTGGTATGTGGGACTCTCCTGTGGCGAGAAAGCCAGAGGTTTTAAGGAGATTGAGAGAAGAAACCGTGAAGGTGAATAAAGTTTATGCAAAGAGATTTGGAATCAATTCTTCTGCTGCAATCACAACAGTGAAGCCTTCCGGAAATCTTTCACAAACAGTTGATTGTTCAAGTGGTATGCATGCAAGACATTCACAATACTATATTCGCCGAGTTCGAATCTCAGCAACAGATGCACTTTTCAGAATGTTGAAAGATCAAGGTGTTCCTTATCATCCAGAAGTGGGGCAGACAGAAGACAATGCAACGACTTATGTTATGGATTTCCCAGTGAAGGCTCCAAAGGGATCAATTTTCAAAGACGATATGTCTGCGATGGACCAGCTTAATTTCTGGAAAAATGTTAAAGAAAATTATACACATCACAATCCTTCAGTAACGATTTCAATCGGCGACGATGAATGGATCGAGGTTGCAAACTGGCTATACAAAAACTGGGATTTGATTGGAGGGCTTTCATTCCTTCCTCGAGACAATCATGTGTATCAACTTGCCCCATACGAAGCTATTGACGAGAAGAAATATAATGAGCTTTCAAAGCGATATGAAAATATTGATTTCTCAAAGATTGTTATTTACGAGAAGGTAGATACAACAGATGTTAAAAAAGAATTAGCGTGTGCGGGTGGTGTTTGTTCGATTGATGATATAGTAGTCGTAGAAAGTAGTAAGTAGTTTGTAGTGAGTAGTTGAATTCAGATACGAGAAAATGCAAAATGCGGGGCGACCTTTGGTCGCCCTGCATTTTGCATTAATAGCTGTCCCGCATTGTCATCCTCGCGAATGCGGGGATCCAAGTTCGTATTTTTGAATTACTAGACTTCCTTTTTAAAATATGTTTAAATCCAGGAAGAACAGAAACCACAAACCAAATAAGTAAATGAGTGCGGATCAACAAAGAATTATTCAGCTTATGTATATCGCTCTTCAAGAAGGTGATTATGACACTGCTAGAAATCTCGTTACGAAAATTGATCATTCTGGCCATAAAAAAAGTGGCTACAAGGAAATATTAAATCTTGCTTGCAGGCAAGGGAATATCTTCAGGGCGATGGAGGTCGCTCCGTTCCGAGGTTCATCACTTTGTGAAGAAGAAATTCGAGATTGCTTTGAATGGGCGATGAAAAACAAGGACATTCGGAATGCAGTTCAGTGTAAGAAGATGTTGGCCGAAAAGTTTACTCCTGAGGAAATATGGGAACTTAGCGGTCTACTCCCAGCTTATTCAATGATTTCAAACCTGATTGGTATAATCCATAGGCACATCAATGAACAAGACTTACTTCCCGAGGAAGTGCTCACAATCCACTTGTTTGAAGGGGATGTTGAGGAACGTCGACGTCTAGGTCTTTGAACAAGGTGGTCGTATTAATAACCTATCAAGTCTTGGTGTTTGATAGGTTTTTTCTTTGCTTGATTTTTTAGTTAAATCGTGCTATAATTGAGTATATCCATGTTAGACAATCGCTCTGCGACA
>CAZTQI010000096.1:0-2420 GCA_964615805.1 uncultured Candidatus Saccharibacteria bacterium
CCTCACGTGCTTTTGTTGTAAAATGTTGAAATGGAGGCATACCCTTATACTACCTTAAAATCACCCCTTAAGGCAACTTTTGGGCACAGAATATGGAATTAAGAATTAGGAATTATGAATAGAAGACCGCGCCTATGGCGCGGTCTTCTAAAGTTCGAATTTATTCTTAATTCCTAATTCTTAAATCTTAATTCTTTCCCTCTACTTTGGCATAAGTGCAGATACAGCATCTTTAACTACGTTAGATGCCATAAACATTTGTTTTTCTGAACTCGTATGCATACCAACCACATCACCACTTAAGTTAAAGAGCATTGCTCCGGGAACAGAATTTGTTATTTTAACGTCGGCATTTATTGAAGTAATTTTATTATCTTTATCTGTATCTAGTGAAGCCACATTTCCAATACTTACAACTTTTTTAGCGTCTAAAGCTAATGCAATAATTGTTTGTCCAAGCTTTACACTTTCTGAATCTGCCCAGCCAACTGGAGAGAATGTCACTTTTTGGTCAGGAGCTAGTTTTGCTTTGAGTAATGTTAGACCATGAGTTGCATCTGTTGCAATATTTTCAAGAGATATTTTTGTACCATCGGCAAGATTTGCAGTGTATGGACTGCTTACGCCAGACTGTATAAGCGAAGCGTTATCTGAAATTACATATCCTTTATCTGATACAATCACACCATCTGTTACAAATGATTGTGTGCCGTCTTGTAATGTTGAATATATACGCACGATACTTTTTACGTTTTTATCGATAGCTCCTATTGTAAGGTCTTCATCCTTCACGACGACAGTAGTTTTCTCCTGAGCTATATTACTTATTTGTGATGGAACTATTTTTTCGATAGTCCTCTCCACTACCCTATTTATTGTTTGAGCAACCGGCTGTGGAGATTGACCTAAGAGAGAAACCACAGTGATACCTGTTGCAATAGATGAAACAAAAGCAACAAGCAACGCCAATAAAATAATTTGATGTTTATTTAGAGATTCCATATATCAGAATATTATCACGGGTAGGCCCTAGCCGCTAGTTTGAGACTAGCTTTTAGGCTCTAGCTAAATGCAGAACTTTTCTTTTTGAAAAGTTCTGCATTCTTTCTGAATTCAAAAGCTAGAGCCTAGAGCCTAACAGCTTTTCCTAAAACTTTGCCTTCATTACAAGTCCTGGTAGCAACTTCAAAACGGCTTTCAAATCCCCTTTTCTCGTTCCTCTTCCCATCGAAAGCCGAATAGATGAACGAGCACATTTTTCACCTTCAGGTAAACTCCGTACAACATACGAAACAGACTCATTATTTAGGTTTTCACAAGAAGAAAGAGATGCACAAGCAATTCCCTTTGCATCGAGCTCAAGAACAAGAAACTCAGCATTAATATTTGGAATACAAAAATTAATATTATTTGGCAATCTTTCATTTTTACTTCCATTAATTTTTACCTCAGGAATAACATTGAAAATTTCTCTAAAAAAATAATCTCTAAGTTCAATTAATCTTTTTGATTCCTTTTCTCTCATTCTCTGTGTAATTTCTAATGCCTTTACCATACCGATTATAGCTGGAACATTTTCTGTACCAGGCTTAAGACCTTCTTCCTGCCCACCGCCCTTAACTATCGAAACACATGGAATGTATTTTTTCTTATAAAGCAAAGCGATGCCTTTTGGTCCATAAATTTTATGTCCATCTAAAGTCATCATATCTATTCCCAATTTCTCTCTATCCAAAATACAATAATTTCCCGCCTGACTAGCATCTGTGTGTACAAAAGGATAATCTTCTGTATTTCTTTTTTTATTAATTTTCCAAAGTTTGATTCTTCTCGCAATTTCTTTAATAGGCTGTATTGTTCCGATTTCATTGTTTGCATACATAACACTCACAAGAATTGTTTTATCATTCAAAAATTTCTCAATTTCTGAGGCCATAATAATTCCCTCCTCATTTGGCTTAACATATGTTACTTCTGCTTTTGCTTCCATTTCGAGCGCTCGACAAACTTCTAGCACAGCCGAATGTTCAATCATTGAAGTAATTATATGTGGAGTTCTCTCTGGATGACTATTTCGGTATGCTTCCACAGTTCCTCTAATCGCAAGATTTATAGATTCTGTTCCACTTCCTGTAAAAAAAATATCAGAAGATTGTGCATTCAAAATATGGGCAATTTTTGCCCGTGCTTCTTTTATTTTTTTCTTTACTTCCACCCCTTCTTTATATATTGCAGAAGGATTGAAAAATCCCTTTTTAAAAAAAGGCTTCATAACATTAAAAACCTTTTTGTCTAAAGGTGTTGTGGATGCATAGTCGAGATATATTCTTTTCATCTTTCACAATATAGCACAAAACCATAAAATAATGTATAATAATTTACCATGAATACTGATACAACAAATATCATAATCTACTCCC
>CAZTQI010000097.1:0-2413 GCA_964615805.1 uncultured Candidatus Saccharibacteria bacterium
GAGCAGTGACGCCCGAGCTGAAAAGCAGAGGCTTCCTTCGGGAAGAATTTTACGGGAACGTAAAAGTGAAACGGCTAAATCCTTACCAGCGTGCAAGGCCGTGCTCGCGTATCACAAGGAACGTGATGCTTCAGTGAAAAGTTTTAAAGTTGAAAGTTTGTAAAGTGAATTCAGAATTCTGAATCAACTTGATAACTTTATAACTTGTAACTTTCAACTGGCGCATCGCACTTCGTGCGATACGCGAGAGTGCCGCTCGAGGGTGGTAGCAATACCACTCCCAGATAAATGATTGTCCTCGACAGAATTCGGCTTATCGACATGGTTCATTCGCATGACAAAACCTCGCAGAAATGTGAGGTTTTGTCTTAAGTTAAAAGTCAAAACCTATAAATCAAAATTTTAATCAAAAGTGTTTAATTAAATAATTGATAGAATAAAGTATTTTAAGTTTTTACTTTTTACTTTCAATTTTGAGTTTTGACTTTTGCCTTTTGACTTGATATGTCATTACTTCGTGTAATTTTCCTTATGTTATGTGTTATATGTTATGTGTTATATAATGAATCCGTCGTATGATGAACAAGATTTTTTCGTATATAAATAAAGAAATAAAAGGTCTTCACGAGGCTGCGTATTTTTTGGGGATATTTACATTGCTTTCTCAAATTCTTGGGCTCGTTCGGGATAAACTTTTGGCTCATTATTTTGGAGCTAGTGCCATGCTTGATGTTTATTATGCCTCTTTTAGAATTCCTGATTTAATTTTTGTAACTGTTTCTTCGCTTGTGGCTGTTTCTGTCCTTATTCCTTTTTTAATTCGTGAAGAGAAAAAGGGGAGGGAGGAAATGCAGAAATTTATAAGCTCAATTTTTACGATTTTCTTCATCGCAATTGTTGTTGTAATTTCATTTTTTGCTCTTTTTGCACCATTCTTTTTGAAGCTTCTGGTTCCAGGAATATTTAATGGAGAACATCAAGAAATTTTAATTTTGATGACACGAATTCTCTTGCTCTCGCCACTTCTTTTGGGAATCTCAAATTTGCTTTCAAGTATTAATCAATCTAGGAAAGTTTTTATTGTAAGTGCAATTTCTCCACTTTTGTATAACTTTGCAATTATTCTTGGAATTATATTTTTGTATCCCATATATGGTTTGCCGGGATTGGTAATGGGAGTTATCTTCGGCTCACTTCTTCATGTTCTTGTTCAGGTACCTTCGCTTGCAAGCTGTGGAGTAAAGCTTTCATTCATTAAAAAAGTTGAATGGAAATATATAAAGGAAGTTGTGAAGCTTTCGATTCCTCGTACATTCACTTTGGCTGCAAATCAACTTTCGATGACTGCAATGTTTTGGCTCGCATCTTTTATGGCGGTGGGTTCGATTTCTATTTTAACACTAGCTTTTAATTTGCAATCTGTGCCACTTGCTATTATTGGTGTCAGCTATTCTCTCGCCGCTTTTCCTGTGCTCACAAGACTTTATTCAGAAGGTAAAAGAGATGAATTTATAAGTCATATTATTACAGCAGGTCGTCATATTATTTTTTGGTCTATTCCTGTTACTGTTTTGTTTGTTGTGCTTCGAGCTCAAATTGTGAGAGTAATTTTTGGCTCTGGAAATTTTAATTGGGATAACACCAGACTCACTGCTGCGGCTTTAGCGCTTTTTGCACTTTCTGTTACTGCCCAAAGTCTAGTTCTTCTTTTTGTTCGTGGATTTTATTCTGCCGGGATGACAAAAAAACCACTATTAATAAACACTGTCTCATCAATACTTGCTGTTGTTTTTGCTGTTACGGGTCTTTATATTTTTAATAACTTTACATTTGTAAGAGATTTCTTTGAGATACTTTTGCGTGTAAGTGATATAAAAGGTACTTCTGTTTTGGTGCTTCCACTCGGTTTCACTATTGCTTCTTTCATAAATGTGATTTGGCTTTGGAGACTTTTTGAAAAAGATTTTAGGGGTTTTGGGAAAATTTTGAAGGTTACTTTTTTTCAAAGCTTCGGTGCTTCTGTGGTAATGGGTTACGCTTCGTATTTGAGTTTAAATGTATTTAGTACGGTATTTGATCAAACAAAGCTGTGGGGGATTTTCTTACAAGGTTTTATTTCCGGAATAATTGGAATTTTTGTAGCCGTTGTGATTTTGTATGCTTTGAAAAATGAAGAGGTTAAGGAAATTAGCAAAACTCTGCATGGTAAGGTTTGGAAGGTAAAGCCAGTGGTGCCAGAGCAGACGGAGCTTTAAGTTTATAAAGTTGAAAGTTATCAAGTTTGTAAAGTGGGAGGATTTTGCCAAAGGCAAAATTCTCCCGTTTTTGTATTTTGCTTTATAAACTTTACAAACTTGATAACTTTATGAACTCACACTTTTGTGCTATATTTGCTTCAAAATACAACAAATGA
>CAZTQI010000098.1:0-2327 GCA_964615805.1 uncultured Candidatus Saccharibacteria bacterium
CATGGTGACAAATTAGTTTTGTGCAGTGTTCTGTTGGTTATTTTTTTACATTAATCCGACTTACAAAGTAAATTAAGGTTTGCAAAAAAAGATAAATTGTCATATTTATAAAAAGCCATACCCAATCATTAACCTTAACTTTGAAACCAACCAAAAAGACAATTAATCATGTTTGAACAGACCTTTAAAAATATAGACGATATACTTCACAAGGACGCAGGCTGTGGAAGTGAATTAGATTATGTAGAGCAGACCTCATGGATACTGTTCCTGAAATATTTAGATGATTTGGAGCAGGACAAAGCCACTGCTGCCGAGCTTACTGGAAAATCATATACAAATATCATTGCAACTGAATATCAATGGACTACATGGGCTACACCAAAGGATAGTCAGGGTAAATTAGATAACCATAAAGCCCTGACAGGTGATGACCTTGCTGACTTTGTAAACATTCAACTCTTCCCATACCTCAAGAAATTTAAAACAAGTGCTGAAAGTGCTGACACAATTGAATATAAAATAGGTGAGATATTCAGTGAGTTGAAAAATCGCATACAGAGTGGTTACAACTTGCGTGAAGTCATAAACCTTATTGATGAACTGCGTTTCAGAACCCATGCTGAAAAACATGAGATGAGCCACCTTTATGAGGCCAAGATTAAAAATATGGGTAATGCCGGTCGTAATGGCGGTGAATATTACACTCCAAGACCCTTGATAAAAACCATTGTCAAGGTCGTAGCTCCAAAGATTGGAAATACAGTTTATGATGGTGCTGCCGGTAGTGCCGGCTTTCTTGTAGAGGCTTTTGACTATCTGAAATCAACAAAAAAACTTACTACCACTGATGTAACCACACTACAGAAAAGCACATTTTACGGTAAAGAGAAAAAGTCATTGGCTTATATCATCGGCACAATGAACATGATTCTACATGGAGTTGAAGCACCCAACATTGTGCATACCAACACACTTGCTGAAAACATTAGCGACATACAGGAGAAAGACCGTTACGACATTGTTCTTGCAAATCCCCCCTTTGGTGGCAAGGAGAGAGCCGAGGTGCAACAGAACTTCCCCATAAAAACAGGGGAAACAGCCTCTCTATTTTTACAGCACTTTATCAAAATACTGAAAGCTGGCGGGAGAGCTGGTGTTGTCATAAAAAATACATTCTTAAGCAATACAGATAATGCCTCTATAAGTCTGAGAAAGCTCCTGCTGGAGAACTGCAACCTCCATACAGTGCTGGATTTACCTGGGGGCACGTTTACAGGTGCTGGTGTTAAAACAGTGGTGTTGTTCTTTGAGAAAGGCTTACCAACCCGCAAAGTGTGGTTCTATCAACTGAACTTAGACCGTAATCTTGGCAAGACCAACCCGCTTAATGAAAATGACTTGGCTGAGTTTGTGGAACTCCAGAAAACAAAAGCTGACAGTGAAAACTCATGGACTGTTAATATAAAAGATGTTGACCAGACCACGTTTGACCTATCTGCAAAGAACCCCAACAAAAAAGAGGAAGCTGCCCTACGTCAACCCCAAGAGATTGTAGAGGAGATGAAAGCCTTGGACAAAGAGAGTGCTGATATTTTGGAATCTATTTTAAAAATAGTCTTATAGGATATAAATGATTAATGCAATCCGTGATAAAATAGAGCAAAATGAATTTGAGTTTTCTCAACACGCAACTGACCAAAGTATTATCCGTCATATCAGAGTAAAAGAATTACGTGAAGCAATTAAAAATGGTGAAATTATTGAAGACTATCCTAACGATAAATATGGTGCGAGTTGTCTAATTTTCGGTTTTACAGATTCAGGCAGACCTATTCATATTAATTGCAGTTATCCTTCACGCACTTTGATAAAAATAATTACTCTATATGAACCCGCTCCAGAAAAATGGATAAACTTTAAAATAAGGAGAAAGATAAAATGATAAACGATAACTTTAATGAAACAATGATTGAACAGAAAGTAACTTATACGCTTCAAACTGAGGAAAAGCTCATAATAATAGAGAATGTTCCAGCAAGAGTTTGTTTAGAAAGCGGTGAAAAATTCTTTTCTCCTGACACTGTAGAAAAACTCCAAGAGACAATATGGGAAAACAGAAAACCAAGAAGAATAATTGAAACGCCTGTATATGAATTTGCTGCATAAAGTTAGAATTAATATTTTGGAGTTGATATGAAGAAGGGTTGGGAAGTTAAGAGGTTGGGGGAGATTACTAAAGTAATTGCTGGTCAATCACCAGAAGGCAAAATCTATAATTCTGAAAAAAAAGGATTACCTTTTTAAAAAAAAAAAAAAGAATATGG
>CAZTQI010000099.1:0-2325 GCA_964615805.1 uncultured Candidatus Saccharibacteria bacterium
TTTTTGGCCATAAATGCATAGTACCTAATCTTCGTATTTAAAGGTATGGGGATGACAAACCAAAATACAGGAAAATTGTTGCGTGAGTTCCCAAAAAACGAGCGTCATGAACTTGTCATCAGTGGCAAAACAACGGCCGGCCCCCTCGCCGTCTTCATGTACAGACGGCCGTTGGTGTTCAGTACATGCGCAATCATCGTTGCGGTGATTCTCGGCATCACCGTGGTTTGGTTGCTGAAATAGCTCCAACAATCCAAAAGCGTGTGAACCCCCAGGTTCACACGCTTTTTTCTTTTATATAAATATTTAAACACCAGTATTCAAATGTAGATATTCGAATGCAACACTTAATAATTAGTCAAACACAAAGACTCAACTCGTGATACACATTTTGCGATAGCAAAATGTGTATCAGTTTATAGTTTTGTCTTATATTTTATAACCTTTGTTTTTTCTGTTTTTGAAAAATAAATAAATCGATTTCGTGAGGAGAATTAAGATTGTAAGAATTAGGAAAATTTTGCTAAGTCCGCTGGCGACAAGGGTGCGGTCGAAACAAACCATTCCCCCACAAAGCGGTGCTGTTAGGCTTACAATAATGAATGCAATTATGGAATATGGAATCATTATCTTCATCCAGATTTTTAGAAAGGAGTATGGAAAGAAAACAAGGAGAGCTAGGGAGGAGATTAAATATGGCAGAGATTTGTATAAAGGAACAATAACACCATAAAACCAATTTGATTCACAAAGATCGTCTATTTCCTTACATACACCAAAGACTCGAGGATCCTTAAACATATCCATTTTCCAAAATATTATACCCAATATCGCAACAGCAATAATAATAATTATTCTATGTTTCATTTTTATATTAAATTATTTAATAATTGATTAAGCATTTGAAGCAATTTCTCTGCATCTGCACTGTTTAATTTTTTCTTTTTTAAACTTTTCTTTATATCCCTCTCACCTTTGTGCTTTCTGTCTAGCTCTTCTTGTTGATGCTTTTGTTTTATTGCTAATTCCCTACTAAATTGCCTTATCTTAAGAATAGCATTTTTTGTTTTATTTTTCTCTAATGATTTTATTATTTTATCGATCTTTTTATATATCTCATTTTTGGTTTTCTCACTTGCGTTAAAAGTCTCTACTGTTTTTTTAAGTATTTGCAAATACACGATCGGGTCAAAATCTTTTGCTGGATTAATTGTGAAATCATTTTTTCCATCTCCGTTTACATCAATTATTATCGCTACACTTGTGGAAGCTGTGGATGTGGCAGAAATAACAATCTCTCCTTTCATATCTGCTGATGTAGGAATATCCACAAACTGTGAAGAACTTAACGTAGACCCATTTGAGGCCAATGTGTTTGACTCCAACGTGAAGGTGCCTGTATCAAGACCTTGTAGCTTCACAGTGTAGGCCGTGCCCTCATCTAGCAATACATACTTACCTTCTCCAAATTCCAAATACCGACTTCCGGGAATACCCTCTTCATATGCTTGCAAGTCTGAATCTGGGTTTGGATTATTGATAAGCCCGGTGTGTCTCCCAAGACCGTCATATACATCTATCGATACAGGTGAATGCAAAGCAATCTCTAGAGTTTTATCTAAGGTTACTGGCTTTTCTTGAGTAATATACTGAGGCAGGCTACTACTTGAATTCAATAATAGATTTTCTACAAACTCCAAAGTTGAACTTGCCTCCAAAATATTTTTATGAATAAAACCATCAATTTTAATATAATTAGCTTTCTTTAAATCCAAATAATATGTATTCGAACCCACAGTCGCACTTGGTGACACAACTGTTTTATCTCCTTCTGTTGTATACAATGGTCGTCTGTCCAAAACAGTAGTTTTGGTACATATGGTCAAGTTTGCCACACACTCTTCCTTTCCAAAATATTCCACTCCTCGCACAGTAGAGACTCCCCACCCGGCCAGCTCTGTTACTTTAATATTTTCTGGTGGTGTCCAAGTATCGATTGCATTATGGTTTGCTTGTGCCAAAGCGAGCATACTCGATTTCAAAATATTCGGGGCATCTGTGTCACTATCAGCAGGTTCCGCTCGCCCATCTTTGCCAAGAAAAAAATCTTTTAGCTCACTTCCCGTATCGATAGCCTCTCCATAAATTGTTCGAAAATTATTCACCTTATCCACAGATGGATCAAATTCCACAACAGGAGAAGCAACTTTTTTGAAATATTCCTCGCTCGGTAAAAGATTGTAGGCGCCCATCATATTTTCACCCAATGTTCTTGCTGTACTTTTCTTAACAAGAAATCCACCAGCCAAATCTTGCCCGTCGCCA
>CAZTQI010000100.1:0-2316 GCA_964615805.1 uncultured Candidatus Saccharibacteria bacterium
AGGCTCTAGCTTGGAATCCAAAAATGTTCCATTTTTCAGATCTAGATTTTTTCCACGTTCAATTAGAACTTTAGGAAATTCTTCATCTGTTATGACAACATAGTTATAGCTTTTATTATCTTTCTCTTTCGTATTATATTTTGGCTGAAGTTTCTTAATTATATAAGCCTCAAGAATTAATGCTTCTAGCACTGAATCTGTTTCCTCAAACTCAACACTATCCGCTTTAAATACCATATCGACAAGTAAAGGTCCTCGAGTAGCGATTAAATCTTTAGAAAAATAACTTTTTACTCGATCTTTGAGAGAGGTAGCTTTTCCAACATACAAAACACTCTTTCCTTTCTTGAAAAGATACACGCCTGGTGATTCAGGTAACTGTATTTTTTTAAACTGTTGACTATTCATTACTTATGTTTTATATTAGCACAGGAACCAATCTAAACCAATATGTTATTTATAAACGGAAAGCAAACCAAGCTTAAGATAGGTGACGAATTAATCGTCCGCCAAACGGAGAATGTCATTCAGTTCACGAGAAAGAGCTCTAGACTACTCAATCAGTTCGATGATGATAAAACAATCATTGATCCTGCTCTGTGTTCTTCCGAAGATTCATGCCTTAACATGGCTCGAATAATCGCGATGACTCACGGTTTCGGAGTTCAAATTGTCCCCAACTCGCATCAGGCCAATGGCTTTTTCAAGTTCAAGTTCACGAGAGTCAATCGTCCTCAAAAAGCAATTGTCTCTGAGACGCCCGCTGGTATCCAGGTGGTAATCAGGGTAAGAAAACGCAAACCTCGACCAAATCCAACAAATTAAAACTTGTTGGATTTTTTCTTTAGGCCCCGCCGTACTCGGCGGGGCAAACTTGACTAATTTGGATTTTAAGACTAAATTAGTCTTGGATCAACCAGAAGGCTCTTATGGTAAAAATTCAAAATGTATTAGATTTTGTTGCAACTCTGGCATATTTGAAAAAGATGCTCAAGCATAGCCCAGAGGCTAAGAAGGAGGCGGGTAGATTAATTCATATCCTTCAAAAAAAATGTTCACATGCAAAGGCAGAAAAACGAGACAAAATTTGCCCAGACTGTTTGAAAACCCTGACCAGTCAACACAAAAAGCAAGATCATCTTAAGGGAAAGTAAAGTATGTATGAAGCGCGATTAATTTCCGCGCTTTTTCTTTATCCTCCTAGGTTTTTGTTATCAGTTCTGTTTACTTAAAATTGTATTCAATTTTAAGTAATAACAAAAATTTTGGAGGATTATCGCTTCAGCACCTTCTTCAAATATTGTCCCGTGTACGAATTTTTATTATTAGCAACGTCTTCTGGAGTTCCCTTCGCACATATCTGTCCACCATTGATTCCGCCTTCGGGCCCAATATCAATAACATAATCCGCACTCTTAATTAGGTCCATGCTATGTTCAATAACAAGTACAGTGTTACCTTTATCAACAAGCTTCTGCAATATTTCAATTAATTTTCGCACATCCTCATAATGAAGACCGATAGTCGGCTCATCCAAAAGATAAATTGTTTTTTGCATATGAGGCCTATAAAGTTCGGAAGAGATTTTCACACGCTGAGCTTCTCCACCTGAAAGTGTTGTTGCAGATTGCCCGAGTTTCAAGTAACCCAAACCTACTTGATTCAAAGTATCAAGTCTGTCATTTATTGCAGGAATATCATTAAAGAATTCAAGAGCTTCCTCAACCGTCATCTCAAGCACATCATAAATACTTTTCTTTTTATATTTAACCTCCAAAGTTTCTTTCATGAATCTTTTACCTTGGCAGACATCACAGGTCACATACACTGTTGGCAAGAAATGCATCTCCACTTCTATACTTCCGTTTCCTTGGCAAGCCTCGCATCGCCCACCTTTCACATTAAATGAAAATCTATTTGGAGCCCAACCACGCACACGTGCATCTGAGGTTGAGGCAAAAAGTTCACGCACAAATGTCCAAGCACCGGTGTATGTTGCAGGATTTGAACGAGGTGTTCGCCCAATAGGACTCTGATCAATCAAAATTGTTCGTCCTATATATTCAGTACCAGTAAAAGATGTGCAGTTAAAAATTTCAGCTGTTCTATATTTTCTTTCTAATCGTGCTTGTAAATTTTTATGCAAAATTTCATAAACAAAAGATGATTTTCCAGAGCCAGAAACACCTGTCACGCAAACAAATTTTCCAAGCGGAATATCAATATTCATATTTTTGATATTGAAAATATTCCCTCCTCGAATTTGAATCTTGCCCTTATCTTGAGTCCTACGAGCATCAGGAATTTCAATTTCCA
>CAZTQI010000101.1:0-2264 GCA_964615805.1 uncultured Candidatus Saccharibacteria bacterium
GCGCTTTCGTAAGGGCGGAGGACGACGGTGCGAGCCGGGCTCGCATAAAAATTCAGCAGAATTTTATATGTGATGGTGACCAATCCGAGCCGAGTGACGACGAGGTGAGAGGTGAGGTCGGGTCCCGGTCCTTTTTTGTGACGACAAAAAATCAACACGTGACCACCGCCCGGTCTCAGTATTTTTTTCAATTTGTATTATAATATGTAGATGGAATCCCTCAACCCACCTACAGTTAGCCTCGTTATCCCTGCTTATAATGAAGAAAAATATATCAAGAGTTGTCTCGATTCAGTAATTTCCTCAGGTGCAAATTTTTTGGAAATAGTTGTTGTTGATAATGGAAGCACAGATGGAACAAAAGAGATTGCAGAATCATGTGAAAATGTTCGTGTCGTAAGTGAAGAAAGAAGTGGGGTTATGTTTGCAAGACAGCGAGGTATCGATGAAACCAAGGGCGATATTGTCGCTTTTATTGATGCGGATACAAAAATGCTTCCCGGGTGGTATGAGCAGATTTTGGAAAAGTTTAGTAAGGATTTAATTCTTGCATCACTAAGTGGTCCATATATGTATGAAAATATTTCTTGGTGGACAAAAATACTTGTTTGGATTTTTTACTACATAATTGTGTTGCCTACCTATTACATTCTTGGTTACGCTGCAATTTTTGGGAATTTTGCTATAAGAAGAAGTGTTTTGCAAAAAATGGGGGGTCTCAATACTGATATAGTTTTTTATGGTGATGATACTGATACTGTAAAAAGAGCTCATAAGTTTGGAAGAACTATATTTTCAATGGATTTTAGAATTAAAACTTCACCAAGACGTTTTGAACAAGAGGGTGTTGTATTTACTGCTTGGAAATATATGATAAACTTCATTCATATAGTTTTGTTTAAAAAGCCACATACACATAAGCAAACAATCTTAAGATAAATCTTTCAAATATATGTATAAAAAATTATTTACAAGTAAACAATATCTAGAATCACTTTTTGTTGGAATTGTAGCGCTTTTTGGTAGTTTGATTGTAAATTTCTACGCAGGTAAATATGCTACGGAAAAAGCAAGTAATGCTGTCACTGATATATTCCTTAGTAATACAAAGGTCTATGATTTAGATGTCTTTTTTGTTTTTGGGCCTGTGGTTTTAGCTATGTTTGTTGTTTTGCTTTGTATAGTACATCCACAGAAGCTACCGTTTACATTAAAAAGTACAGCGTTGTTTATAATAATTAGATCTGTGTTTATTAGTGTTACTCACATAGGGCCTTTTCCAGACCAATTGGTTATCGTTACTGGAGCTTCAATAATTAAAGATTTTACATTTGGAGGAGATCTATTTTTTTCAGCACATACAGGATTACCATTCCTTATGGCAATGATTTATTATAAGAATAAGACTTTGAGATACTTGTTTATTGCTACTTCTGTATTATTTGGACTTGTGGTACTTCTTTCGCACCGACATTATACAATAGATGTACTTTCAGCATTTTTTATTTCATATGCGATATATCACATAGCAGTAATTTTATTTAAAAGAGATTTGATTCTCTTTAATAAATAATAAAAAACTCTCGCATCACAGCGAGAGTTTTTTATTAAATTTATAGACTTCGTGGATCCCAGATAATCCTCCAGCTGGTCAGATTTCTGGGATGACACAAAACATAGTCACTTCGTTTGTTGTTTTGTGTCATTTAATTTTAACTTTTGTTTGTTTGTGTTTATCTATTTTCGGAAGGGTGATGGTAAGTAGGCCGTGATCTTCTTTTGCTGAGGCTTCCTCAGATTCAACCTCACAGGGCAGCATTATGGTTCTTGAAAATGATCCCCAATATAGTTCTTTGTGAAAAAAATCATTATCACGCACCTCGTGAGAGTTTTCTCTATTTCCCCGAATTGTAATTGTATCTCGAGAAACAGTTATTTCTATATCACTCGGATTTACACCAGCTGTCATTGTTTTCACAACTACAGAATCATCGTTTTGGTGCACATCTACAGCAAGTTGTCCTTCCGCATCATCCATCCAAGATTCATTCAATTTATCTGGTAGATTTTCGGTTGCTGGTTCGGAGATCTCAAAATCATCATCGGAAACATCAACACTACCTGTTAGTCTTTCAAAAAACGATGTCTTTTTTTTCATTATGTTTTAATTAATTTGTAATTAGATATATTATTGCAAGCTATTTCTCTCTGTATGTCATCCTCGCGAATACGGGGATCCAGGTTAATTCGAATTTTCAGACTGG
>CAZTQI010000102.1:0-2175 GCA_964615805.1 uncultured Candidatus Saccharibacteria bacterium
CAGAACCGACAAGCCCACCAATTCCAAGAATTTCCCCTTTATACAAAGTGAGATCTATGCTTTTAAGTACATTTTTAACATTTAAGTTTGATTCCACTGCAACAACTCTTGTAAATAAATAACATTTTAGAACATTGAAAAATGCATAAAACCATTGAAAACACTGGATTACATGTCGTATGTGTGGTATAATTAATTAAGTAGACAAAACATATATTACATGTAAAGGATGAAGCATATGTTTAAAGCAAATTATCGACACGCACAAGAATCGCTTTTTAACACCTCGTTGACCATGGATGACCGAATCAAAGAAAAACTGATGAAATCTTGGGCTGCTGTATTCTACGAGAATGTCTTCTGCCAAATCGACGAAGAACCATTTTCGGTTTTGTATGGATCTACCGGGAACCCTAACTTTCCTGTAAATATCCTCTTGTCCCTTGAATACATTAAACATATGAAGGATATTCCTGACATTGAACTCATGGATGATTACTATTTTGATTACCTCGTAAATTATGCTGTCGGGTTGAAAGTTCTCGGAGAAAAGAATCTTGCAGAAAGAACTCTTTACTATTTCAGACAAAGAATCTATCAATATTGTCTTGAAAATCCCGATAATGACCGTCTTCTTTTTGATCAATTTATCAATTTGCTCAAGTCGTTTGCGTTAAAAGCCGGTATTGATCTGAATGAACAGCGAATGGATACGACTATGTTCATGAGCAATATCAAAAAAGCTGGAAGATTGGCACTCGCATTTGATATATTGACCAAGGCTGTGAAGGCGATTCCTGAAGACAAAAGAACGGAAGAGCTTGCGAAAACACTCGAGCCAAAGTTCAAAACGGATATTCTTTATCGAGCTAAAGCGAATGAAAATGATAGCAAGTTTGCTCAAATGCTCAATTTTTGTAGAGATGCGTTGAAGATTCTTAAAATTCTTTCTTTAAAGACGACCGAGAATGAAGTAAGAATTCTTGAAAGATTCATCAATGAGCAAAGTAAGATTGATGAAACCGGGCGAATGATTCCGAAAAGCAATAAAGAAATTCCGTCCAATTCATTGCAGTCTGCTTACGACGAGGATGCTACTTATCGGAAAAAGGCTCACGTTTCCCAAAGTGGTTATGTTCTTGAAATCTCTGAAACATGTTCGAAGGAAAATCCATTTCAATTCATTACCGATTATGTGGTAGAAGCAAACAATATCAGCGATGTTGAGATTATACAAGACCGGTTGCCGGAAATCAAAGCCAATACTGGATGCAAAGATTTTTACTTAGATGGTGGTTTTCATTCACCGGATGTATTGGCTGTGGCCAAAACAGAGTCGATTAATCTTCATCTTACAGATATGAGTGGAACCGAACCGAGCAAAAAACTTTCTCTGAATGAGTATAAAATCGATGAGGAAAGCAAGAAAATCCTTGAGTGCCCCGGTAAGTTTGAACCAATCAGAACTGATGTCACAAATAACCAAACGACGGCTCATTTCCAAAAATCCTCTTGTGAAAACTGTCCGTTGAGAGATCAATGTCATGTTAAAGAACAAAAGAAAGACTTTGTTGTTCGAATTTCTTTAAAAGCGGTTATAGCGAACGACGAACGTAATAAAATAGAAGAATTTAAAAAAGAAAATACAAGCAAGCGCGCAGCCATCGAAGGAACCAATTCGGCACTCAAAAGAAAAGGGCTTACAAAACTTCGAGTTCGTGGAAAAGCAAAGTCATCCGTCGTATGCGCATTAAAAGTAATGGCCCAAAACATTAAGCGGTTTACTAAGTTTATGCTTGGTGGATATAAACCTAAAAACTCGAAAAATCCTATAAATGGGATAATTGCGCCCGTTTGTGGGTGAAATAGGAAAGTTATCCACAGAAAAGGGCTTTTTATGCACTTGAAAGCATTGAAAAATCTATATTTTGATTAGCAACATCCATTTTAATCCATGTTTTTGAGTTTTATGCGATTATCAAGGTTCAGTTAAAATTAAATTTCGAGTTGTTGCACCAGAATCAATGTTTATTTCTAACAATAATTTTACAAAAAGCATTTAAGGTTGAAGTTCACACATTTTAGGAAGGTGGTGTAGAAGTGGAAATAGCAAGAAATAAAAAACTAAGTAGATATTTAATAGAAATATGCTTAGCAAGTTTTGCAAGTATACAA
>CAZTQI010000103.1:0-969 GCA_964615805.1 uncultured Candidatus Saccharibacteria bacterium
ACAGTATATCGATCTTTGGAACAGATTTCGATTGAAAAAAGAATATGGCAAGAGCGACGAGTATGAAAACAAAAATAAGTTTTTTCATAGAAATTAATTATTAACTGGTAATTAATGATTACTTCTCTATGAGGAGCTGTACAGCTTTATCAAGCTGTGCATCTGTTTCGCGCGACATAGTATCTCCTTCGGGTACGATATTTTTTACCTCAATTTCTGGAGCAATTCCTTTTCCATTGATCCAGTCGCCCTTCGGGAGCACCCATTTGGCTACTGTGATATGAAGCCCCATTCCATCTCCCAAGTCAAGCGCTTCTTGTACTGATCCTTTTCCGAATGATTTTTCTCCCACAAGTTTAGCTCGTTTGTAATCGCGCAGTGCGCCAGACAAAATCTCAGCGGCAGAGGCAGATCCACCATTGATAAGCACAGTCATGGGAACATCCAAAAGTGATCCTCTTCGTGTTACGTAATAATCCCTATTTTCATAACTTGTCGACTCTTGTTTTACGACAAGTTTATTCTGTGGAAGAAACTCTCCGGCAAGATATACTGAGCTTTCCAAATAGCCCCCAGGATTGTCACGAAGGTCTAAAACTAACCCTTTTATTTCTCCTTTATTCCAAGCCTTTTTTATTTCAGCCACTTTTTGTTCCCACTCATCCACCGTATTGTCCCCAAACTGGTTTAATTTCAAGTAGGCAGCCTTTGCGCAATTGCTTGTGCATGAAGATAGTTGCTCATCCAGTTTTGTTTCCACAGATTCAACTCGAATTGTGTCGCGTACAACATCAACTTCAACGGCACGTCCATTGCGATTTAGACTTAAGTGCACCGTTGTCCCTTTGTTTCCTCGTACTTTGGATACCACTTGCGTAAGGGGCATGTTTGCGATAGGTTCTTTGTTTACCTTGATGATATAATCTCCGGCTAATATCCCTGCTTTTTCTGCAGGGGAATTTTTCAAGG
>CAZTQI010000103.1:979-1366 GCA_964615805.1 uncultured Candidatus Saccharibacteria bacterium
TTTATTTTCCTTCAAGCCCATCTTTTGATTGTTTATTTTCGGTGGGGGTGAGAAAGAACGTATAGGGATCCTCCACAGAGGCAACCATTCCTTTAATCGCACCATAATACATTTTTTTTGTATCCACCTTTTTTTTATCTACATACTTTTTTGTCATCATATCCCACACTTTCCAAAACATTGAAAAGTCCATATTCCTGTTGTTGGTGGATACTTTTGGTGTTTGCACCTGTGTTACTGATGCATTTTCTCCCAGTTTATATCCTGTTCCAAACAAAAGTATCACAACCGAGGCGATAAGAAGAAGGTTGGTTATTTTTATTGTTGACTTATCTTTTTTCATAGGGAATAAAGTATGATTGTACTATGTTGTGCCCGCGCAAAACA
>CAZTQI010000103.1:1376-2152 GCA_964615805.1 uncultured Candidatus Saccharibacteria bacterium
ACTTCATTATAGCTGTCTTTTAGCTTAAACTCAGACTTAGGGAGAGAGGTAGTTCCTTCGTATTTATAAGCAGTGATAAGGCCGCGCCCACCCAAGGCTTCAAGTTTGGCCACTTCATACTCCGTTGCTTTTTCTGAAATACCAACAGGAGAGATAATACTTTCATGCATTGCCTCGGCAAAAAGCCAGATCATTCCTCCAAAATCCTTCTCCACATATTTAGCCTCATATTCTTTGTGTTTACCGATTTTTATCTGAACCATTTTTTTAGATGCTTCCATAACATGTCCCGCAAACCAACACTGCTCAGGATGGGTTTCTTTTTGCGTTTCTATAAGAACGATGCCTTCTATATGGTCAATTTCTGTGATTGTGCCCTCAATGTGCGAAGTAACTTTTTTATCAGAAAAGAAGGACTTTTTTTCTGCAAGAATGTCTCCTTCTGCAATAGCATCTCCTACGCTTTTTTTTAGATGATGAAATATTTTTTTGGGATGAATGGAAAGAAGCGCTGCCACTTCAATGCGTTCTTCAGATTTTTCTTTATTAGTATAAAGTGGGGTATCGAAATCCACCTTTTCACCCACCTTAATGGCAAGCTTCTTTTCCGGATCAATAGACACATCAATAATCATGTATTCATGATACGACATGGATGTGGGAAAATCACCACAAGTTGAGAAGTTAACAAAAAGCTTTGTATTAAGTACCAATTTTCAAGGACCAATTTACAATCAAATAAACATGTCATCCTGAGGCGATGAGCCGAAGGATCT
>CAZTQI010000104.1:0-2141 GCA_964615805.1 uncultured Candidatus Saccharibacteria bacterium
TTTTTACTTTTGCCGAACTGCCAAATAGCCGTTCAAGTATTTCTGTCTTATTCATCCCGTTAGAAATTTAATTAATAATCTATTATCAAACCATACTGACATTTTACCAAATTATCCCATAGCTAAAAACGTTGCCTATGTTAAATTTCTAACGGGATGAATCCCTTTATTAATTAGAAATTTAATTAATAATCTATTGATCTAATTATACCATTTATGGTATATCCTGCACCACCCCCGCAAGCAAAGCTTGCAGGGGTGGTGCACTTTATAAACCTGATAACTTTATAAACTTTTAACTCACTAGCCAATAAGTCCAAACAAAGCCAGACTAACGAGAATAATAACCGCAAAAACCCCTATAAAAATCAAAGATGTTTTATCTATCATTACCTAAACATTGTAGCAAAAAAATCAACAATTTTCGAGAGGACATTTTGGGAAGCTGGTGCCGACACAACATTCGCAACAGAAAGTTCTTTTTTCTCCTCTGTCGAACGCTTCGTAGGATCAGATTCCGCAACGCCTCCGACAGCCTGATTATTTAAAGCAGCCCCGTACTCACTATCATTCATATATGCCAAATCCAATTCATTTTTAAGTGAAATTAGTTTTTCCGAAATCTCAGTAATTTGCCTTTGCTTTTCCTCACTATTTTTTTTCACAATCTCAGCCACAACTTGCCCATCTGGATATAGAAACAGTAGTTTCTCAGCTCCAAAAACAGAGCCCGTAGTTTGTGAGGATATTTTTAAACTATTGTTTGCGAAAATAATAGTGTCTCTTGGTATTAAATATTCCTTATTGTTTCCTCTCACCTTCCACCCTCCAATATTTAAGTCTTCAGAACTTGCATTTGTAAATTCAATATATGAATCAGCATATTGCACTTTTACTTCCGGAGAAATTATTTTTACTCTTGTAGTATCAACAGCATCCTCGCTACCTGAATATGAATTCAAAACAACATTGTATTCGCCCGGAAAAATATATGTATGATTCACATCACCTCCCTCTTCCGATGTACCATCACCAAAAGTCCATGAATACCTCACTCCGGATACGCTCTGACCAGTCTTTTTATCAAATGCATTTGATTTAAATTGCATCGGGGTATGCAAAAACCCCAGCCTTTCTCTCCCAGCTTCCACACTTAATTTCACCGCCTCATATGTAGAGATATATGACGGACTAGAATAAACATAGTATGAACCTCCACCAGTTGAAGTCGATGATGTTGTGGTCGATGTTGTTGTCCCTGTTGTATCTGTTGAGGTAGAAGTTGTTGTCCCTGTTCCACCTCCCGGAGGAGTTGTGGCTCCCGAAATTGTTATTGTTTGTGTGGCAATTAATGAGTTTGTTGTGTTATTTGTTTTTGCGGTCAAAGTATAAACACCTTCCGTTGAATCTTTATAACAAATATTTTTATTTGATCCATTTCTCGAAATATAATCTGTGGGTGGATTTGTGGGTGTGGTGCAACTCACAAAAATTCCTGTCGGTGAGGTGGTCTGAAAGGCATCAAATCGTATTGTTTCAAGTGCTGTTACCTGATTTCCAGAGGTATCTTGAATTTGGAGTGTGATGTATCTGGAAAGCACATTAGGTAGAACGGTCTGTGGTTCTGTTATAAATGAGAGCCTTCCAATATTTGAAGTATCAGCATTACACAAGTTTGTAAAAGTAAAAATAAAAATCAAACACAAACCAAATAGTAAAAAAATTTTCATAAAGAATAATTTATAGAAACAGGAGTCTAATCACATAATCATATCACTAATGAAATTACGCAACACTATTTGACAAACTAAAACTGTGGATAACTGACACAAAATAACGAGCACGGTAGTGCGACTATATTTTGTGTCATCCCAGAAATCCGACCCACCGGAGGTGAGCTTGGGGGCGGGACCCAAGCGCAAGGTCGGAGCGAGCGAAGGCGAGTGAGATGTGATCATAAAATTTTTCACAAGAAAAATATTTGTGATTATCTAGGATCCATGAATTCCAGGTTCATCTTCACTCTATCCATTCAAAAACTTGCATTATTCTAAATAGTATGATATAATATTATAGTATGAGTACAAGTCTCCTTACCCCCAAATACGAACATCAGGAAAGTTTACTGATAATGATTCGAC
>CAZTQI010000105.1:0-2038 GCA_964615805.1 uncultured Candidatus Saccharibacteria bacterium
GTCCATGTGTATCCCAACCGGCTTTACGCTTAACCAGGAAGCCCTGCTGTGTTTTGTAACGGCAGAAAATATCTTTGATGGCGCGGGAAACCACGTGATGTATCCCCGGCAGACCATTAGCTGACGGCGGACCCTCATAAAAAATGAAAGGTTTCCCTTCGGCTCTGGTGGAGATCGATTTTTGAAAAGTGTCGTCTTCTTCCCAGAACTTTAGAATATCCTTGTTTATCTGCGACAGGTTAAACTCCTTATATTCCCTGAATTTCTTGTTCATAGCGCGATGCTGCTCCCTTTTTTTTTGAGAGGACAAATATAATAAAAAGTACTTAAAGTGACTAGAGTGAACTAAAGTGACTAAAGTTATGGACTCCGGACAGATCAGCCAAGTGGCGCAAGTAAAATAAGGACCGGTTGTATTTTAGTTACTTAACCAGGAAATGGATAAAAGTGATAGCCCTGGCTTCGTTACATTGTATACTAATCTTCTCGAATTTCTGACTGTAGGTGGATTCAACAAAAGTTAGCAATGTTTCCAAATGCATCAATGCTCTCTTAAAGTGTTTGTCATAAGTGATATTGGCGTCCATACTTCGATTGGCCATGTTCTCACTGATTAAATATCTGGATCTTCGGGACAAATTTTGAAGTTGAGTATAGGCTAAGTAAACTGTTTCTGGAACTTTTGTCAGAGATAAACTGTGATATGGATTCAAAGCATTTGAAACCTCTTCGTGTTTGCGGTAGTGTAGGTTTGAGACTGAAGCAATGTGTGAATTGACGAGGTGAACAGCCACATAATAACATACAGTAACATTCCAATCCCAATAATTCTCTGATAAACAGTTAATTTCTTGCAAGAAGCTTAAATTTTTCCTGGATTGGAAGATATGATCTGAAAAATTAGCCATTAAATGACCGATTTGAATTGAGAAGGGACGGTGCAATTGTCGGACTCTTCCAGGATGGTTGTTGAAACATGAAAACCAAAATTACCATATTTTGCATTGATTTCTGCTTCGAGCAAAAAGAGCTGATCCATGGTGGCCTCATCATCATCTTTTACAACAGTCCAAACCAGAATTTTCGAGTCTGAAAGCTGAAATGACAACGATTTAAGCTCGATGTTACGCAATTTAATGCCCGCAAAATAATTCGCTAACAGATCCGGAATAATTAACATACTGGAGCTTTCGCGGTTTTTGCGTGCAATTTCAAGCATGTTGTTTTCCAAAAAAGGCTTCCAAAAATCCTGCTTTTCTTTTGGAGCAATTCCAGTAACGATCTGCATCTCTTCAACCCTAATTGAAGAAACAAGTTCATCGAACCATTTGGAAATATCGGAACTCTTTTCAGAAAGCGTTGAGACCGGACTTGATGTGGCCATTTTGAAGGGTTGATTACAGATTTAAAACAATAATATATTCAAATTTAACGTATTATCACGAGTATTGTTGTATCAAATGCAAAATAATGGAATAATAATCAGATTTAAAAATATTGGATCAAGTTAGTTTTTTGAATATTAAACAAAGTTTCGATTATTGCTAAAGGTCTCATATTTCTTCAATTGTCTCTCTGATATCGAAGGTGGAAATTTGTTAATTGCATCTTCAAAGTGTTTTTGGGAAATATCTGCCCGCTCTTTTAATGCATTGCGAGAAGCTTCGTTGACCAGAAAACTAATATCGCTTGATACATAAAGGACAGTCAATTCTGCAAGCCTGTTCAAATCAATATCCTTTGCGACAGGACGATCGACAAGAAATAGTTTGAACATCGCTTGTCTTGCTTCAAAATCTGGAGGAGCAAGATAGATGACCTTATCCATGCGACCAGTCCGAAGTATGGCAGGATCAATTTTTTCAGGTCGGTTAGTCGCTGCAATAATGAAAATCCCATCTTTATTGCATTCGGTCATTTGGGCAAGGAACTCATTTACCTCACTTGCATAATGATGCCCCAGATCACCCTCTCTGTTTGGTAAAATGGCGTCTAATTCATCAATAAAAATGACGGTAGGAGCTTTTTCGCGAGCTTC
>CAZTQI010000106.1:0-2021 GCA_964615805.1 uncultured Candidatus Saccharibacteria bacterium
GAGGGTACAGCCCCATGGATATCATCAGCTCCTTGTTGGAAAAAGTCAGATGTTGCCAAGGCAATGTCCGCTAATTCAAACAAGATCCTAGCTGATAATATCAAGTAAGACGATTAGTGATATGTAATATTCATTGCACAGAATTAAAAACTATCTAAGCAAGGCACCGCTCCAGTAATGGGGTGGTGTTTTGTGTTACTGGGGGGATATTGAAAGTGACTTAGATATAAAATTGTGCCGTTGGCTTGGGATTGACATTTGCATATTTCGTTATAGTATAACCAGCAGATTAGCGACCTCCCGATCTCTCGTCCATTATTTCAAGTCCCCTCTGCGTTAGGTGAGTAGTCTAAGCAGAGCTGGGTTAGTAGCCCTCTTGTTAAATAATTCAACTTCGGGTAAGAAAGACAAAAGAATGAAAATTAGAACATTGATAGCGTTTCGCCTCAACAGAGGCTTAAGTTGGCTTCCACAAAATTGGCGTTACAGCCATCAGTATAAAAAACGGAAGCCTAATGCGTTTGGCCCAATCGCGAGTACTTTGTTGTACAGAGTCCTCAGCATTGTTTATTTCCTGGCGTTTATATCGGTGTGTAGCTCGTCCCTAATGTACGTGAATGAGCATTGTAAGGGAATAGTAAGTCCACACACCAGTATTCAGACTGATATTTTGGTTTACGCACGGTGTGTGTCGGGCGTCCTGACAAGTATTATGGTTTATATTGTCGGATTGCATTGGTACTTGAAGGAAGCTCGGTCTGTCTTTGGATTTTGGGGCGAGTCAAATCACTTCTTGTCCAAGGTGCTCATTTTGCTCAGGGTGGTACATGATTCCAATGAAATAACGGAAAACGACATTCACCTCTTGGCCACAACAAGCGCCGAGCGTAAAAAGTACCAGGGTTCACAGTTCAACCCCGTTGATCGGTTTGGCTGTATCGTGCGAGGCCGTTTAGCGGCATTAGCCTTCACTGTGAAGGAGTCTGAACTTATTTTGCGCATGAGTCCGTCATGGCTTCAACAAAAAGTGACAGAATCCCCATCACTTGCAAATAAGGATTGGATCTTGGATAGATTCGATTTCGAAGGTATAACAGAATGGCCTACTTCAGACGGAGCATGTACGCAGTATCCTGTAGCCGCCTCGATGAAGAGGACACTTGAAGGTCAGTTGTTTTCGACCAAAAGAAATCTGACGGAACTCTTTGAAGTTGCTGAAAACTTCTGTCTGCTCATGGGTCTCAGTCTGAATCAACTGTATAAGGGTGCAAGCCATGCTGTCGGAGTCAAATACGGTGTTGACATGGAACCCCTAGGTCTCTAGGCTAACATTCTACGACAACCTAAGCGCGGTGGGGATCAATAATCCCTGCCGCGCTAAATCATTTCATATTTTATTCAAAGTTTTACCAATCATCCTTATTGATAAAAACATAAATAGTGGGGGAGGAGGTCCCAAAATCCCTAAGCTTCGAAATTAAAAATTCACCAAATTTCAAATTTAAATATTCAAAAGTAAAAAAGTTTTCAGAGAAGTTAAAAGGCAGGCGAGTAAGGCAGTTTTGAAATTAAAATCAAAATTCGGCCCCATGAATTGCCCGGCATTAACAGATGCGGGGAAACGGGGTTTAAGAATATAGGCAAGTCGCACAATATATCTTTTGCGACATACCTATATATAAATAAGGGCCGTTGCTACCTCGGGTTTAAATCAGGTTCTGGCTTGGGACTTTGTGTATTGTTGACCCTCATGTATTCTTTCCTTTGACCTTGGAGGACTTTTGGTATATCATTTCCCTCGGACGGAGATTTGGTTTTTTTGAGATTTTAGCTTAGAACAGGTTTTGGGAATCAATGGATTTGGCTAGGTGGCCACTTCCCTCTTTTTTCGTAAAATCAGACTAGGCTAAGAATAATCTAAAATACAAAATCAATTCAGTTATGAAAGAAAGATTAATTGATCAAGAAAAAAAGTTGAAGACGATTGAACTATGGCGTCAATTCACCAAAGTTAGCCAGGA
>CAZTQI010000107.1:0-1986 GCA_964615805.1 uncultured Candidatus Saccharibacteria bacterium
CCCTCAAAATCTTGAACTTCATGTTCAATTCCAGCATCTACCACAGTCCACTTTGCATTATTTTTTTCAAAAAATTTCAATAAATTTTCCCAACGTTCATCTTTTAGTTCATCTAGATTTGTCCCTCCAGCTTTTTTATTGAGAATATACATTATCGGCTTCATTGTAATCAAGCACAAACTTTTTATCAAAAGTTTTTCTTCATCATTTAAATCAACCTGATTTGCAAGATTTCCAAGATCAAGCGCTTCTTTTACTTTTAGTAAAGCATCTTTTTCTTTTATCGCAGCCTTATCTTGTCGCTTTACATCCTTTTCTACTGAGCCAAGTCTCTTTTCAACAACTTGTGTATCTGCAAGCACAAGTTCAAGGTTTATAACCTCAATATCACTAACTGGATTTATTTTTCCATCCACATGAATAACCTTCGAGTCTTCAAAAATTCGCACCATTTCACCGATTGCATCTGTCTCTCGAATATGAGAAAGAAACTTATTTCCAAGTCCCTCACCCTCTGAAGCTCCTTTCACAAGCCCGGCGATATCAACAAATTCAATGGCAGCTGGCACAGTTTTAAGTGTTTTAGAAAAATCTGAAAGTTTAATCAATCTCTCGTCTGGTACAGCAACAACCCCCACAGACGGGTCTATTGTACAAAATGGATAGTTCTCTGCTGGTACACTTTTTTTAGTAAGAGCATTAAAAAGTGTCGATTTCCCGACGTTTGGCAACCCCACAATTCCTATAGATAATTTCATCCTGTGATATTAGCACATTTCTTCAACTTTTGGAAAAAGGTTCCTGACACCTTTCCACCATGTATTTGTTATCAAATTTTTCTACTTAACTTGACTCCACATTCTCATTTGATGTAAAATTATATACATGCAAGAACCAATAAAACCAGAATATGAGAATGAGCGACTTAATGCTCTTCATAAATTAGCAATTTTAGACACAGAACCAGAGGAACGTTTTGATGCTCTCACAAAAGAAGCTGTCGAAAAACTGCATGTCAAAATGTCTATGATCAGTATTATTGATTCTGATAGAGAATGGTTCAAATCTTGTACAGGAATTGATCAAAAAGAGGGCGCTCGTAGCGCATCCTTTTGTGGACATGCATTGCTAGCAAAAAGTCTTTTCATTGTTGAAGATACATTAAAGGATCCACGATTTGCTGATAACCCAATGGTTATCGGTGAGCCCTTTATTAGATTCTATGCTGGTGTGGCAATTTTTGATCGTAAAACCTATTTGCCTATAGGAGTATTCTGTATTAAGGATATTAAACCAAAAATACTTAGAATAGATGAAATAGCGACTATGTTAGATCTGGCTTCTAGAGCTGAAGATGAATTAAACAAGGTTGTTTAATTTTTAAATTCCACCCTTACCCTTTTTTTGGATATTTTTTATCCATTTTTCTCTTTTTTCTATTTTCATTTTTTCGGCGTTTCCAATCCATGTTTCTCTAACTTTAAAACCAGCAAATTTCAAAATATTATTTGATAGTGTTCTTGTTACCTTGCCAAATAGTAGCCACTCAAAAATCACAGGTGCACCCATTGTGGTTATAACGCGTGCCGACTTTCCTATCAAAAGTTTTGTCCATAATCCGTTTGATTTGAAACGGAAAGCAAAACCCGAAATCCAAGCACGGTCAAAAAGACCCTTTAATAGCGCAGGTGTGTTTGTCCACCATGTTGGATACACAACCACAAAATTATCACACCATTTTATGTTTTCTTGAAAAATAACTAGATCTGGTTCGAGTTGTTGTATTACCTTATAGCCCTTATGTAGAATTGGATCAAACTGCATCTCCCCTATATTCATTCGTTTCACCTCATGTCCTGCCTCACTTGCACCTTTCTCATATGCATCTGCAAGCGATTCACAGAAAGTATCATCAGTATTTGGATGTCCTAGAATACCCTGATCGGTCCGTTGCCAGTCCTTAGGGGTGCCATCCGGCTGACGGTA
>CAZTQI010000108.1:0-1977 GCA_964615805.1 uncultured Candidatus Saccharibacteria bacterium
GAAGGAACCGACACTCGGTTCTTATCATCAAAATTGTGTGTATATTCGCCGATTAACATTGTTTTTATTTTTATACCACTTCATCCCACTTACTTACCATTATATCCCACACTACACCAGCGCACAACAAAGTTATCCACAGAAAAACACAGTAGGTAGTAAGTAGCCCGTAGTCAATAGCAACAAATAAAATATCCAGATTTTACAAAGTAAAATCTGGATATTTTAAAATTTTTTCTACATTTAGAACACTAGAACAAAAAGAACATTTATAACATACTTATCTGTCGGCTTCATGAGTGGAAACATCTGCGTTTCGCGAATTGGTTTATCCAAAAGGAACGAGAAGAATCTTTCTCCAAAACCGAATCCAAATACTGGTGGCATACCATGCTCGAGCATTTCCACAAACTCTGTATCTGACATCATTGCCTCTTCATCACCATCCCGAATCAATTTATTTTGTATCTCAAATCTTTTTGCTTGGTCTATTGGATCATTGAGTTCTGCATGAGCTCTACCTATTTCACTACCTGCAATAATAGGCTGAAACATTTCTGTTTTTCTAGGATCATTTTTATTTTCAGTAGAAAGTGGCGCCACAACTTTTGGGTGATTCACAAGATATGCAGGACCTGAAATATTTTTTCTGCAATATTTCCAAAGTGAATCCATCATTCGCTCTCTATTTTTTCCATCATATTTTACTCCAAGCTTCTGAAGCGTCTCCTCCATTTCCTTTTCTGTTCCTTCCAAAACATCAACACCTGTTTGTCTTTTTACCTCCTCTACATAATCAATTTCTACCCACTCACTTGCTAAATCAAATGTATGTCCGCGAGTAGTAAACTCTGTCTTACCAAAAACTTCTTGTGCCAATTTAATATAAAGATCACGAACAAGTTTCTTCCCTTCATCCAAGTTCATAAAAGCTGCATAGCATTCTAGGTTTGTAAATTCTTGCAAATGGTCTGGGCTTGTACCTTCATTTCTATAAACCTTACCAATTTCAAAAGTTCTTGTGAATCCACCCGCCATTAACCTTTTTTGCCATAGCTCACCAACAGATATTCGAAGGAAAACTTCAATATCAAAATCATTGTGATGAGTTTTAAAAGGTCGTGCCTCAGCACCACCTGTTGTAATTTCTAATGTTGGGGTTTCAACCTCAAGAAAATCTCTTTCATTAAAGAATTCTCTTGCAACTCTCCAAAATTTTGCCTTCTTCACAAAAGAGTCTCGAATGTCATCGTTCCCAAGCAAGTCCAAATATCTCTTTCGAAATCTTTCATCAACATCTTGCAAACCGTGCCATTTCTCAGGAAGAGGAAGAAGTGTTTTTGTGAGCATTCTCCAATTTGATACTTGAATAGTTTTTTGTCCTGTCCTCGTTACAAAAAGAATACCTGTCATTTCAATAAAATCTCCGATATCGACAACATCATTAAAAAGTTCAAATGCTTCCTTTGTGTTATCCTCATTTTTCAAGAGTGCTTGAAATTTTCCAGTGCCATCAAAAAAATTAAGAAAAATTAATGCCCCTTGCGCACGAATAGACATAACTCTTCCTGCCAAGACAACAACGGGAGCTGATTCTGAAAGATTATCAAAATCCTCTGTGGCTTTTAATATAGTATGAGTAGCGAAAGTAGTTGACGGATATGCGTCAATTCCTCTTTCTTTTAGTTTTTCTAGTTTTGCAAGGCGCACCTCGCGCAATTCATCGAGTGAAGCCATTTGAGTTAAAAGTTAAAAGTAAAAAGTTAAAGGTAGAAATGCGAATTTAGTATTCAACAACTAGAACATTTTGAACACCTACAACAACTACAACATTTCTACCCCCTACGCTATTGATATTATTTTATAATCAACAACACCTGTTGGTGTAGTTAATTTAAATGTATCACCTTTCTTCTTTCCCATCAATTCTTTTCCAAGTGGAGAAATATTTGAAATTTTTAGTTGTGCTGTATTTGA
>CAZTQI010000109.1:0-1976 GCA_964615805.1 uncultured Candidatus Saccharibacteria bacterium
GGATAAAAAGAAGGTTCCGTGTCAAGACTTTGATAACTGTGGCTGTGTCAGTTGCAGTATCGGCAGTCGCATTGTTTTTTAGCATAGGGAGTCTGGGAAAGAACAGAAAGGTTGCCTATCTGACTGAAGAAGCTCGAACTAAAAGAAATGCCGGCGATATCTCTGGGGCTATCAGGCTCACTGGTGTCATAATAGAAATCGATCCGGACAACGTGGGTGCAAAAGCTCTACGGAATGAGCTGATAAGGCAGAAAATATCTGAGGAGCCTAAGGTGGAGCCTAAGGTGGAGTCTAAGACCGCAGTTCCCGAAGAACAGCACCCCATGACACTGGCGGAGCGCAAGGAGTTTGCGATGCTTATGCTTCTATACAACACATTCATGACAAAGGGTAACTTTTTTAAAGCCTTAGAGGCTCTAGACTCCATCGAACGCAAATGGCCTTATATGAGGGAGAACCAGAACATACAGAATTTTATCCGTAAGGCTCGAGAGAAAATAGCTGAAGCAAACAAAATGGCTGAAGCGAATAAAGCGATGGAAATCAAATGATATTTTAAAGTTAAAGAGTAAGCCGCAATTGCAATAATAGTCCATTGTGGTAATGTCTAAAATATGTTAATTCATTAAAGGATTACTATAAGTGAAACAAGTAGGATATCAGGAACAAGGAAGCTCTCATAAAAAAGCCTCTCCTCCTATTCCCTGCCAAGACAAGACTGCTGCACTAAAAAATGGGGACATTAGCGTGATTGCACTTGCTGATGGTGCTGGATCATGTCCACTTTCTGATCACGGTGCTTCGCATCTGACAGAGCAGATATCGCAAAAACTGATTGCTAATTTCAATGTAATAGTCGAACAACCCGACGATCTCATAAAGCGTGAACTGTCCTACTGGATTCAATCCGCATTAAAATCAAAAGCCGATGAATTGAAATGCACCCCGCGCGAACTATCTTCCACGCTCTTGTTTGTCGCCGCAAGCAAGGATAAATTCATTGCTGGACATATAGGAGATGGAGTAATTGGTGCGGTGCTGGAAGGTAAAAGCACAGTTATATCGCATCCAGAAAACGGGGAATTCGTCAACACTACTATTTTCACCACGGCTCCAGACCTTCAGAAGCATATTCGCATATACAAAGGAACCCTTAAAGAAATAAAGGGGTTCATCTTGATGTCTGACGGTCCTGAAAACTGTTTATATGACAAGCGGAAAAAAACCTTGGCCAAAGCAGTAGACGGTCTGGTGGATTACCTGGCCAAGAATTCAGAAGAGAAAACAAAAGAAGAACTGGCCGACAGTTTCAATGAAATATTAAACAGAACATCTGACGACTGCAGTATTGCTTTGATGGCTAAAGATGGTCTGGATGAACCGACACCTCAACCGACACCTCAACCGACACCTCAACCGACACCTCAACCGACAATTTCTACATTAACCTATGTCATAATCACTATTTTAATATTAACAGCTTTGCTTATCTATATTTTCAACAATTATCCTGACAACTTTCCAGTGCCTACAAAAATACCGCCTCAAGTAAATGTAGAGAGAACTCAACCTGTTAAACATGTCTCTGGAGAAGGGACTGCAAATGATGCTGCCAATAATCAGACTCAATTCAACCAATCTGAAAACAAACAACTGGAAAAGAGCCAAACCAATATTCCAGGAGATGACAATTGAAAATTGACAACATTAATCTTGCAAATTATAAGATTTTCGTAGACACTTGTAGTTTTATGTATGAAGGTGCACCATTTTTTTTCGCTCAATTCGATAAATTTCTCAAATCAAACAGCATTATGCTTTATATTCCTGCAAAAGTCGGGGAGGAATTAAATAAACATGCTAAGAGTGGAGATAGCGTCACATCAAAAGCCGCAAAGGATGGCATAAAAATAGTAAATTCTTGGTCACGTCCCTACTTGGAGACCTGACTATTTGAGTTCATTTTATCCGTCATA
>CAZTQI010000110.1:0-1963 GCA_964615805.1 uncultured Candidatus Saccharibacteria bacterium
GTTGCCTGAGGATGAGCAAAACAAAGGGGCAGAAATTAAAAAAAAAACATCCTATGTAAGAAAAAACCAATATAGCATCAATATAAAAGATTACCTGCAACAAATTACCGGCATAGATTTAACAAAGATCGAGGGAATGGATGAGATCAGTATATTGGAGATAATATCTGTCACAGGTCTTGATATGAACAAATGGCCTACCGAGAACCATTTTGCCAGTTGGTTGAATTTAAGTCCTCGTCCGAAAATATCCGGAGGAAAAGTCATTGGATACCAACAACGTTTTACAAAAAATCAGGCAACTCAATGCTTCCGTATGGCAGCCCAAACAATGTGGCAAAACAAGGGGCCATTAGGGCATTTATACAGAAGGCTATCCTACCAGAAAGGAAGTAAAAAAGCAATTAAAGCGGTAGCCAGAAAATTAGCCGTTATCTTTTATTGTATGCTGAAAAACAAGAAAGAATACGAAAAAAATAGATTGCAAATCGATACAGAAAAACATGATCAAATGAAAATAGCTCGTCTGAAAAAAGAGGCTGCCAAATATGGGCTTATTTTGAAAGAATTAGCAGCTTGATTTACAATGCATTACAAATTACGTCATTGTAAGGAGGAACGACGAAGCAAACCGTCGCATTCGTTCCAATCATCAAAACTCCGCCCCGTCCTGCGACAACAGCCTATCCAAACACGAGCAGGAAGCAATCTACCCAATTCCTCACAACTGTCCGGCATTGCCAGCCACAAATGACCAAAATTGCACCGTCATTGCGAGTGCCAATCGTGGAAACCAAGAAAAAAATTGGAATGACGTTTTGAACTGCGTAGATTTGTGGTAATAAAAGCAAAGCAAACTACACAACCCGATCAATGCTTTGGCGCTTTCGAGCCCGTTTGCGAGTTTGGGACTGTTGTTCTTTGAAAAAAATATTATCGGGGCGTACCATTTATTTGGTACAACACCATGTTTGTAAGCTTAATTCTCTCCTTAAAACAACAGAGTTTGCCTTGCTTTATTTTCACATATCTTAAAAGCAAAGTTATGAAAAATCAAGCCAAGAAGAAAGATGTTGTATCAAATGATGAATTTAGACTGGCAATTATCCAACATCAATCAGGAGCTATTGATGTTGGTAGTACCATGATGATGGTTTCCTATGCTGATCAGAATGGGGAGCATCATCTTTTGGAAACATCAGCTTATACTGATGATTTGGAAGAGCTTGCAAGTACCTTGCAAGCAGCCGGTGTCCAAAAGCTTGCAATGGAAGCTACGGGAGTTTATTGGATGGCATTATATGAACTTTTGGAGCATTCTGCCATAGAAGTAACGCTGGTAAATCCACAACATTTTAAAAATGTAGCTGGTCAGAAAACCGATGTAAAAGATTGTCAATGGCTCCATCAATTACAAGCACATGGATTATTGAGGTCTTCGCACATTGCACCTGAGGTATATCGGGAATTGAGGGATTACATTCATGAGCGGAACATTCTTCAAAAACAAAAAAGCGACACGCTGAATCGAATACAAAAATTACTGACTCGAATGAATATCAAAGTTCAACACCTGATAAGCGATATAGAGGGTGTGTCTGGAATGAGACTTTTACGAGGCATCGCTGATGGAATAAATAATGCGGAAGAACTCTTGTCCCTGATAGATGTGCACAAATTAAAAGCAGACAGTGCAGATTTAGCCAAATCACTTAAAGGGAATTATAAAGATCAATATGTTTCCATTTTAAAAAGGACTTTACAATCATACGATTTCTTCAGAACACAAATGAGAGAGTATGAAGTGTTAATAGAGGAAGTATTGAAAAAAATGTTGCCTGAGGATGAGCAAAACAAAGGGGCAGAAATTAAAAAAAAAACATCCTAAGAAAGAAAAAAACAATATAGCATCAATATAAAAGATAAACTGTAAGAAAATACCAGAAGAGATTTAAGAAAGAAT
>CAZTQI010000111.1:0-1844 GCA_964615805.1 uncultured Candidatus Saccharibacteria bacterium
TCTCTTTTATGGTTACAACTTTAGCTACTCACCCCCCTGCCCCCCTCTCTTTCGAAGAGAGGGGGAAGCGCCCCGATTTTGCAGATGTTTCAGGATGCTGCTAAGTACGCTGTCGATATTTTCTAACGCTTCGTTTGGTATTCTTAGGACTTCTATGTTCAGTGAAGTCAATCTCAGGTCGCGCAAATTGTCCCTTTCCACGGTTTTTAAATGTATTTTTCCGTCGACTTCAATTGCCAGTTTTGCCTCAAAGCAATAGAAATCAGGAAAATACACATTAAGATAATCTCCCCTCCGGTCATAAACAACCGGGAATTGTCTGACAAACTTGAATCCCCCAAGTTTCCTGTTCCTCAGAAATTGCCAGAGTTTATCCTCCTCAGGTGTTGCTCTTTGTCTGAACTTTCTCGACAATTGCTTGATCTCACTGTAATACATAGGTGCGTTTAGGGTTAATCGGAAAAACGATAAAAAGTCAACCCGATTTTTAAAATATATTTTATCACTACTGTCCGGTTGTTGATTTTTGAAAACGCTGTAACTAATTAATATACAATAAATAAACCATCGTTCTTTGATTTTTTGATTTGAAATTCATCCGATCTTTGTCAAAAAGGAGGTTCGATGAATTCCGGTAAAACAGTTTTTGCCCAGTTGATGTCATTTCTACCATGGTACGAGTTTGATAAGTGCGTCCAGCGATACAATGGCAATTATAAGGTTCAGCACTTTAATTGTCGCCAGCAGTTGATGGTAATGATGTTTGCACAGATGACCAACAAAGAAAGCCTGCGTGACATTGAAGCCTGTCTGAATGCTATTCCCGAGAAACTCTATCATGCTGGTTTTCGCAGCCTGATCAAAAGGTCCACCTTGGCTGACGCAAATGAAAGCAGGGACTGGCGAATCTTTGCTGACTTTGCCCAAGTTCTGATTCCACAAGCACGTGCGCTTTATAAGACCGATAACAATTTCAATGTTGATATCGACAATATGGCTTATGCGCTTGATAGTACCAGCATTGAATTGTGCCTGAGTCTTTTTCCATGGGCGAAATTCCGGAAACATAAAGGTGCCGTCAAAGCTCATACGCTAATTGATCTTAGAGGGTCGATACCAACCTTTATCAAACTCACTGACGGCCTCTGTCATGATGTCAATGTGCTTGATGACCTGGAATATGAGCCGGGGGCCTTTTATGTCATGGATCGTGGTTATGTCGCTTACAAACGATTATTCCGGATTCACAAGGATGGAGCCTTTTTTGTAACCAGAGCAAAACGAGGAATGGATTTTGAGCGACTGAGTTCTCGAAAGGTCAATAAAAACAAGGGTTTGATTTGTGATCAGACCATTCGTTTAAATGGTTTTTATCCCTCCAAGGATTATCCGGATACTTTGCGCAGAATTAAATTTCATGATGAAGAAACATCAAAGACCTTGGTATTCCTGACAAACAGCTCCAGAGCTAAGGCAATAATTATAACACAACTTTACAAAGAACGATGGAAAATAGAATTATTTTTTAAATGGATAAAACAGAATTTACGAATAAAAATATTTTACGGGACAAGCAGGAATGCCGTGTATTTGCAGATATGGATAGCCGTCTGTGTATACCTCCTTCTTGCCATAATAAAAGCGAAATTGAATCTGAAAATAAGCTTACAAACAATGTCACAAGTTTTTGCATTTGGAATTTTTGAGAAAACCCAGTTAAATCAACTGTTTGACAGAACCGATTTGAACAAGTTTACTCATGAATTTTCTAACCAATTGATTTTGTTTGAGTAATAACCGGACAGTAGTGACTTACGCAAATGTGCTTGAGGAGATTAAAAATG
>CAZTQI010000112.1:0-1830 GCA_964615805.1 uncultured Candidatus Saccharibacteria bacterium
GATAGAAATCATGAAGATATTAAACAAAGAAGAGAGTTGCTTGCCGAAGCTATAAACAAAAGTCTTGCAAAGGGTGGGGTGCTTTTGATTCCAGCTTTTTCTTTGGAAAAAACACAAGTACTTTTGCATGAATTAAATGATTTGTTGATCGAACATAAAATTCCAAAGACTCCGATATATTTAGATTCACCGCTCGGTATAAAAGTGACCGCTATTTATAAAAGAATGACAGAAAATTTTAATGATGAAGCCAAAAAGCAAATAGCTTCTGGTGATGATATTTTCAATTTCCCTGAGCTTCACATTGTGGAGGATGGAAGAGCATCTTCCGAACTTGATCACTTACCAAATCCTAAAATAATAATTGCCGGAAGTGGAATGTCAAATGGAGGAAGGATAATCGGGCATGAGAAATTATATTTACCTAATTCGGAGAATTCAATATTATTTATTGGTTATCAATCTGTTGGAACCTTGGGAAGAAAAATAGTTGAAGGAGCAAAAAATGTACAAATAGGTAATGAGAACATCGAAGTAAAAGCAAATATTGTAAAAGTTTCCGGATATTCTTCACATAAAGATTCAGATCATCTTGTTGAGTTTGTTGAGACAAGTGTAAATACTTTGAAAAAAGTTTTTGTGGTGATGGGCGAACCGAAAGCTTCTCTTTTCTTGGTGCAAAAAATAAAGGACAATTTGGGTGTAGAGACATATCATCCAGAGCAAGACGAAGCGGTGGTGTTGGATATGTAGATTTCAAGTGTAAAAATAAAAATGTAAAGTGTAAAATTAAATGAACATAGCTAATAAAATAAAAATTTGTGTTTCTGGTGCCGCAGAAACTTCTCATTGTGGAAAAGAAGCGTATGAAAGAGCAAAAGAGCTTGGTAGGGAAATTGTTCGTCAAAATGCAGTTATTACCACTGGGGCAACGACCGGTTTTCCATATTGGGCAACAATAGGGGCAAAAGATTTAAATGGAACATCAATAGGGATTTCTCCAGCAGCTTCCGAAGAGGAGCATATTCATGCTTACAAGCTTCCAACGAATAATATGGACTTGATTATTTATACTGGCTTTGGATTTTCTGGAAGAAATTTAATGCTTACACGGTCAAGTGATGCTGTGATTGTGGGCTGTGGGCGTGTGGGTACTATCAATGAATTTACTATTGCATATGAGGATGGAAAACCTATCGGGATTTTAGAAGGTGAATGGTCAGCAGATGAAACAATTAAAACAATTATCGAAAGAGGTAACAGACCAACAAATAATATTGTGTTTGATAAGGATCCTAAAAAACTTGTCGAAAAAGTAATTGAGTTGGTTACAAGGGGAAAGGCTCTGGGTGGAATTAGGAATTAAGAATTATGAATTAGGAATAAATTCAAAATACAAAAATGAGTGCCACACCTTCGGTGTGGCACTCATTCTTAAATCTTAATTCTATTCTTATGCCTTCGATATCTCTGTAATCTTCTCAAAAGTTTCTGGGTGAGTTGCTGCCATTTCTGCAAGCATCTTTCGATTTATTTCAATATTTTTCTTTTTTAGATTTCCGATGAACTTACTGTATGAAAGACCGAATGCTTCAAGCGCAGCATTGATTTTAATATTCCAAACTCGCCTTGCTTCACCTTTTTTGTCTCGTCTGTGAGCAAAAGCATAAGTACCAGCATGTGAGATCGCCTCATATGCTTGCTTTTCCTTTGTGCTACGTCCAAAACGGTAGCCCTTTACTTGCTTTAATATATTTCGTCTTGTTTTTAGTGCGTTAACACCTTTTTTTACTCGTGACATAGTGGTTTATTTAGAAAGAAATCGGCTTT
>CAZTQI010000113.1:0-1812 GCA_964615805.1 uncultured Candidatus Saccharibacteria bacterium
TTATAAGAAATCAGCACATAAGTGCTGATTTTTTATAGGTGCCCGAGAGTGACTGCTGGGTAGCAGTCACGTGCGGGGGTCGAAAGCCGGAGCGGGTTAAATCATATGGCTATATGATTTAAAGACGGAGCGCGACGGCGCGAGTCCTGGTGAGAAGCTTTTTCAGCAGAAAAAGACTGATGACCCAAGCAAGCTTGCTTGGGAGCGAGGCAGGGCTGTTAAAAACTTTTTGTGACGACAAAAAGTTTATTCCTAGCCGAGCCCCTCCTATAGTTAGAGCTTGCGTGCGGGACTTGAAAAGTGCAGGAGCGACGCCACCACAAAACAATAACAAATTAGCCAGCTTGCTTCCCTTCCACAAAATGCTAACATAAATTTTGAAAGGAGTTCCTATGCTAGAGCAACTGAAACGTAAATGGGCAACAGTACAACAACTTAAGGCTATTCCACCACTCCCCCGCACAAAACTTTGTGACTTGGAGCCGGCAGAAATCGTCGAAGCTATTCACCGGCTGGAACACGCTGAAAAAGTGGATTTCAGAAAACGCAAAGGTCGTTGTGATCAATGAAAGGACTTATGTCCTTTTTTTATATATAAAAAGAGGTTGTGCGTTTTTTCCACACAACCTCAGATATCAGACACGATCTTGTGATTTACGGTTTTGCTTAACATACACCAAAGGCTTAAGTTTTCGCAAAGTCTGAGCAATTCTCTCCAGTGTGCCGTAAAGCATCCGACTTTCAAACACCAAGTGTCTCTCTAGATACCCAGCATGCAAGACATGCTTATATATGTTATAACATACAAATGAATAAACCTAAACTCATAGTCGTCCTCGGCCCTACAGCCTCAGGTAAAAGTGACCTAGCAGTAGAACTCGCCAAAAAATTTAATGGTGAGATTATTTCTGCTGACTCAAGGCAGGTCTACAAGGGAATGGATTTAGGTACAGGAAAAATTACAAAGGAAGAAATGAAAGGTATTCCGCACCATCTCCTTGATGTGTATTCACCTAAAAAAGTTTTTACTGTGGTGGAATACAAAAAACTTGCAGAAGAAGCAATACAAAATATTTTAAAAAGAGGAAAACTCCCAATAATCTGCGGGGGAACAGGATTCTATATTGATGCTGTTGTTTCAGGACAGAGTTTTCCTGAAGTACCACCGAATAAAGATTTAAGATTTAAGATTCAAGATTTAGGAATAGATCAACTACTCAAAATGCTTCAGAAACTAGATCCAGAAAGAGCAAAAACAATTGATATCAAAAACAAAGTTCGTCTAGTCCGTGCAATTGAAATTGCAAAAAAAATTGGAAAAGTTCCCCCGATAAAAAATGCTATTGCTTACGATAGCATTTGTATTGGAATCAAATGGCCAAAGGAAGAACTAAATAATAGAATTCATACACGAATTATGTCTCGAATTGAAGATGGAATGATTAAGGAAATTGAGGACCTTCACAAAGTTGGTGTTTCTTGGAAAAGGATGTTTGCACTCGGTCTTGAGTACCGATACATTTCCCTATTCCTACAAGGAAAATTCACAAAAGAAGAAATGATCGAAACCCTATATACCAAAATATGCCAATTCAAAAAACGCCAAATCACATGGTTTAAGAGGAATAAAAATATTGTGTGGGTGGAGCCGAAGAAATTTAAGGAAGCAGAGAAGGCGATTAGATTATTTTTGAAAAAATAGATTGTGGGTCCACGAGGACTCGGTCACGAATAAGTTTTTTGTCGTCACAAAAAAACTTTTCTCGACCCCGCCTCACTTCTCGATACTTCTGTATCGAGACCTACGCTTCG
>CAZTQI010000114.1:0-1722 GCA_964615805.1 uncultured Candidatus Saccharibacteria bacterium
TCCTCTGAGACTTTAAGAAGCTTTCAAAGTCATCTTTTGTCATTAAGTTTTTATCTTCTGGCAATGTTATGTTTGGTATGTTCGTCCAAAATAGCCGTTTTCGTTCTGTTCCGGATACTAAAGAAGCATCAATGAGAATAGGTTTCACTTCCAAGGTCTTAGTTATCAAATATTCTGCTTCTTTACTCATGTTTGCCACGTTTTCAAGTATAAAATACTTAGGCTTTACCTCTTTCAAAATACGAACATACTCCCAAAATAGTCCTGATCGATCTCCTTCAAGTCCTTTGCGGTTTTTCTTTGCGATTGATAGATCTTGGCAAGGTGATCCTCCAATTAGTAAATCAATTTTTTCTATCCCGGCAGTCCATGATACAGGAACACAAGCATCGTCTTGATCGGCATTTGCTATTTGTATTTGTCGAACATCTCCCCTGTGAATAATATCTGGCCAGTTTTTCTTGGATATTTCAATAGCATACTTATCAATTTCGCTTGCAATATAAATATCTACAGGTATTCCTGCTCGTTCTAAAGCTACTCTTGCACACGATATTCCATCAAATAAACTTAGTATTTTCATATTTTAATAATCAGTTGGTAAATTTACTGAGACTTCCCCACTTACTTCTTCCTCTAAAAGTTGAGGTTGATACCCTGTTGCATCCAAAATGTCATCTTTCACACCTACAGGGAAGGTTATCATCTGTTCCTCGAGACCACTACATTCGCCTTCGATGTGATAACAAGAGCCGGAGGCGTATACAGGGATAAGTCCTGCGCGGATTCGTACTTCTTTTTGAGTTTGGTTGTGTTTAAGCTCAATAATCGGAAGGAATATTCCTCGTCTACGTTGTTCTTGATCGAGATAGGGTTTGAGTCCATCGGTATATGTAGTCTTTTCAATACCGATTTTGTCATAGTGGTTTGCAATGTGAAGGTTAAATATTGTATCCACAAGTTCTTCCGGGGATAGCTTTGCTCCCCAAGCTTTAAGGTGCCAGAAATTCTCTTTGTTAATTCGGTTATCACAGAATCCAGTTTCACAGGCTTGAGTTTTCTTACTCATAGCCGTGTCGATTGTTAGGTGGCGCTTACATTGCATTGATGCAACAGTTGCCTCGGTACATCTTTTGATCCAGTTAGGTTTAAATTCTTGATTTTCTGTAAGAATAGGGTTGCCTTGGTACAATGCGCTCCAGTCGTACGGACCTTGCATGTCTTTAATTTCTTTGAGAGTTTCAAGCGAGTATCTTGATGGCCACAATGCTTCACCTTTTTTTCGGTATTTGCCATCATTTTCCGCAATGGCGGCGAATCGGATAAGTTTTGTACGGTGTTTAAGTGTTGGGTGTGCGAGTACCTTTCCGGCAAGATCACTCATGTGCCATCGGGTCATGATAATCACAACTACTCCATTAGGGGAAAGTCGTGTGAAAGCTGTGGATGTAAACCAATCCCATATTTTTTCTTGCATAAGTTGTGATTCAGCTTCTTCTCTGTTCTTTACAGGGTCATCAATCAAAAGAATCTTTGCTCCCTTTCCGGTCATTGCTCCACCTACTCCAGTGGAAGTATACCCACCTCCCTTGTTTGTCTTCCAATTGCCTTTGGCTTTTTCATCTTCTTTAAGTTGTACGTCTTCAAATATTTGTTTAAAAATTGGTGAGTCTAGTTTTTCACGAGTCTTAGCGCCGAATCCTTGGGCAAGATCAGCGGAGT
>CAZTQI010000115.1:0-1671 GCA_964615805.1 uncultured Candidatus Saccharibacteria bacterium
CCAATATGGGGAAATTATTCCGACGCGAGTGGGGAAATTAGAACCGCCGTTGACACTAAGACCCTGTCTTCTGTAAAAACAAAATCTCTCATGGAATTTTTAGATGAGCTTGATTTACTTCTGTTGTTATCTGGGGGGTCTTTATGTTTTTTCCATTATGGATCTGTTTGGGTGAAATGTTTCTTGAGATATTAAATAAATTTCATAAACAAAGCCATCTTACATATAGCATCATATGGTTTATTTGAAAATGAATGGTATCATTCTCGACTCGTTAAAATGCTCAAAATGAATTCTTTTTTAGATAATACTCATTAAATAAGTTTTTTTACTTTTTTTAGCAATTGGGTTTTTTCTACGATTACGTGAGTTCCGGCTTTATTTTTTCCTGAAATTGTGCCCCTCGAGAGACCGTTGTATAACTCGAAAATCGTAAACTGTTTGTACAATCGGTGTTGGAGAGATTACACTCTGACAAGGAATGCAGGGATATTTCCTACCTCAACTGGCACAAAATTACAATCGAAAATATTTAGGGTAAAGTGTTATTTTAACCCCTAAATCAAAGAGTGATTTACGAGGTTAATAATGGCAAAAATTGCATGTCCAAAATGCAATCAAAAAAAGTTATACAAAATGAGTGATGGGAAAAGACGTTGTGCGCGATGTCAGTACGAGTTCATTCCCCACAAATTGCCATTTACGTTTTCGCGAAATGAATGGAAGGAAATCCTTCATTTATTTCTCATGGAACAAAGTTCCAATTCGATATCATAATAGACAGGATTTAACAAACAAAGGGTAATGAGAGCATTAACATTAGTTCGACGTTAAATGACAAAAGAGGTTCCATTGATATTTTCCGGCACCATTGAAGTAGATGAAACATATCTCGGAGGTCAATGGAAAAATAAGCGAAAAACAATTCGGGAAAATGGAACTAAACGAGGAAGAGGTACTAAGAAACAACCCGTGTTCGGAATCCTCTGTCGCAATGGTTCAGTCTGGGCCGAAGTCGTCGATGATGTTGGAGCTGAAACCCTTCAACCTCTTATCTCACAAAAAGTTTCAACCGGTTCTATCATTTGTTCAGATACCTGGAAAGCTTACACCGGAATAGCAGCCCGAGGATATGTTCATCGTCTCGTCAATCATGGGAAACGACAATACTCAGACGGAAAAGGAAATCATATCAATGGTCTTGAGGGATTCTGGGGTTATCTGAAAAGAAAACTATCAGCAAAAGGAGGTATTCGTCGTGAGAAAATTCCACTTTATTTAGGAGAGTATGTTTGGAGATACAATCATCGAACTGATGAGTAAAGGATTAAAGTTAAACGACTCATTCAATTGTTGAGTAAAAGTTAGGGTATAAGTTGATACTTTACCAAAAAACAATTTCCCCTGTTCGATCAAAAAGGTAATCAGTGAACCACACATTAACCAAGTCTGTAAATAGCGTCCCTAAATGAATTTTATTTATCGACGTTAATTGTGTTTGCAAGGCAATAGAGGGCTTCCGGTTGATGATCACAGGTTTTTTGGGGTCTGGACCATCAAAATGGAATAAAGGCCAGTTTTGAGATATTTGTTTTCATTATCAATACGCATTTGGATGGATTCATCCGTGTTTACTGAATACACTGGAGTGGAGTTGGGACTGCAATTTTT
>CAZTQI010000116.1:0-1636 GCA_964615805.1 uncultured Candidatus Saccharibacteria bacterium
GTCTTGCAGTCGGGTCCCACCCCGACTTCACGAGGATGACAATACACACGACCAAACATCCTCTTCCTCATATCATCCAAGACAGTCAAAATGTATGCTAAAATGAACTTAATGTACAAGGTTGATGTGCTACCCATCACAAAAAGCCCAATAAAAGACTCATTGTCTTATTTTTCTTCAGTCTCCGCCGAAGAAGGCTCTTTGATTTCGGTACCTATTCGCAACAAAGAAGTACCTGCACTTGTAATAAGTTGTAAATCAGCCCATGAAGATAAGGCGATGCTTAAAGAGCTTTCATATACCCTAAAAAAGTTAAACAAAACAGAAAGCAAAAATATTTTAAGAAAAGAATTTATTGAAGCTAGCGCAAAAACAGCACAACATCACGCAACTTTTCTCGGTCTAGTTCTCTCTGTAATAATTCCTCAAAAAATCATTGAGAATTCATCACAAATAGAATCCTTACCCTCCCCCTCTGTCATCCTCGCGAATGCGGGGATCCAGGTACAAACAGAAGAATTTGCAAATAACAATCAGTCACAGTCATCCGACACCTACAAAGAGCCATACCTTCTTCAAGCCCAAGACTCAGACCGCTTTGCAGATTACAAAAGTCTTATTCGGGAATCTTTCGCCAAAAAAAAATCTGTATTCTTTTGCGTGCCAACCACAGAGGATGTTAGGAAGGCAGAAGAAAAATTAAAAAAAGGTATCGAAGATTACACCTTTACTCTCGACGGTTCAATCGGAAAAAAGCAATTAATATCAATCTGGAACAAAACACTCACGATAGAACACCCCGTGCTCATTGTTGGCACAGGTATGTTTCTTTCTTTACCAAGAAATGACATAGGCACAATTATTATTGAAAAGGAATCCTCGCGTGCTTACAAAACAATCACAAGGCCATTTATTGATTTTCGAGTTTTTGCTGAAAAATATTCAAAACTTATAGGCGCTCGAATTATTTTTGGAGATATAATTTTGCGCACAGAAACAATCAAAAGATTTTATGATCACGAGCTCATCGAATACACACCACTAAAATGGCGTTCACTCGCTACAGCCAAAACAAGCCTTGTTGATATGCGACAATACAAGAAGGATGGAATAAAGGAAAAAAGTTTTAGAATTTTTTCAGATGAGGCAAACTATATTTTTAAAGATTTAAAGGAAAGTAATTCTCAGTGTTTTGTATACTGTTCACGCCGAGGTCTTTCTCCCCAAGTTGTTTGCAACGATTGTGGAACAACAGTGACATGCAGTAGATGTAGCTCCCCTGTTGTGCTTCACGAAGGCAATGAACCAAAAAATAATTTTTTTCTTTGCCACACCTGTGGAGAAAAGAGATCGGCAAGTGAAAAATGCAAATATTGTACTAGCTGGCATTTAATAAAGCTTGGAATTGGTATTGAAACGATTGAAAATGAACTGCGTAAAAATTTTCCGGATATTGAAGTATTTAGAATTGATCATGATAGTGTAAAAACACACAAGAAAGCTAAAGAAATCTCAGACAACTTTTACAAGACCCCTGGTTCAATACTTCTCGGCACAGAAATGGCGATTTTATACTTAGATGAACAAATCGAAAGCACAGTAGTCGCCTCCCTCGACAGCCTTTTTGCCATACCTG
>CAZTQI010000117.1:0-1611 GCA_964615805.1 uncultured Candidatus Saccharibacteria bacterium
GCTGGCGAGGTGCAGACATTGAAAATATTTTAAATTTTGAAAATGATTATCCTGATGCAAAAATTGTGGTACTCGAACAAAATTATCGTTCAACAAAAACAATTCTCGGTGCAGCAAACAACATCATCAAGAAAAATAAAAACCGCCGAGAGAAAAACATGTTCACAGAAAATTCAGAAGGGGAGAAAGTTTCTCTTTATACTGCTTACGATGAAAATGATGAGGCGAGATATATTGCCCGTACAGCACAAGAGCTTTTTGAAAAGGGTATAAAGCCAGAAAATATTGCAGTGCTTTATCGCACAAACTTCCAATCAAGAGCGATTGAAGAAGCCTTTCTTACATATGGAATTTCTTACGAACTTATCGGAACAAGATTCTTTGAGCGAAAAGAGGTTAAAGATATCTTGTCATTTATTCGTTTTGCATTAAACCCTGAATCACTTTCTGATTTAACAAGAATAGTAAATGTTCCACCAAGAGGAATAGGAAAAGTCACTTTACTTAAAATTATTGAAGGAAAAGAACATGAATTGGCAGGTAAAGCAGGGGAGAGTGTGGCAACGTTCAGAAGGTTTATTGCAAGGCTCCAAGCAGAAATCGGAAGCAAAAAACCGAGTGAGGTGGTGAAATTTATTTTAAAGGAATCAGGAATTGAAGCGTATCAGATGAAAGAGGGTGATGAAGGGCTAGAAAGAATTCAAAACATAAAAGAACTTGTTACAATCGCCCTAAAATATGATGCAATGCCACAAGGAGAGGGGATTGAAAAAATGCTTGAGGAAACTGCACTTGCAAGCGATCAAGATGAGGTGGATGAAAAGAAACCCGCAGTAAAACTGATGACAATTCATGCTTCAAAAGGCTTAGAATTTGACTATGTTTTTGTAACCGGTCTCGAAGATGGGCTTTTTCCAAGCAAAAGAGACGGAGAGGTGAAAGATGAAGAGGAAGAAAGAAGGCTTATGTATGTGGCCGTGACGAGAGCGGGGAAGAAGGTCTTTCTTTCTTGTGCGAGTGTTCGAACTATTTTCGGAGAGAAAAGGCTTGGAATTCCTTCGGAATTTATTACAGACATTGGTGAGGAACTCTTTGAGGAAGCTCCAGAAAAACCGGAAAGAAAAAGAAAAGAATATTTGATAGACTTTTAAAACAAAACACGCACCACTGGTGCGTGTTTTGTTTTATGTTAGACTGTTTTCAATGGATAAAATAGACGCAAAAAAATCTCTTGGTCAGAATTTTTTGAACTCTGATGGGGCCTTGGATGCAATAATTAAGGCAGGAAGAGTGGTGAAAGGAGACACAGTGCTTGAAATCGGCCCAGGAAAAGGAGCCCTAACGAAAAGACTTTTGGAGGCGGGGGCAAATGTAATTGCTGTTGAAAAAGACGATCGACTCATTCCAGTTTTAGAGGATTTATTTGCAAATGAAATCAAAGCTAAAAAACTCAAGTTGATTCATGGTGATATACTAGAATTAGATGTATCGGAAGCCATATTATCTGTTGTCATTCCGGCGAAGGCCGGAATCCAGTCTGAAAATACGGACTTGGGTCACGAGTATTTTTCTGCTGAAAAATCTCTCGACCCCGACTCGCGCCGTCGCGCT
>CAZTQI010000118.1:0-1581 GCA_964615805.1 uncultured Candidatus Saccharibacteria bacterium
CCGCAAAGTTATGTCCTATCCATTGAACGATGGAAGCATTACTATATATACAAACACCCTAACAATTACTCCACCTCCCTCGTACTCACGATAGAAGCTTTATATAGACACAATAAATACAGTGTGAATATGCAAGCCACATTATCATATAAATATTAAAAACCCAAATAGTCCATAAGAATATGGGCGAAAGGCTCTCTCATCTCTTCTTCATGTTTAAGCACCTCACTAAGAGGAGTCACGATTTCATCTGGATCAATATCCCCAATAGGAATTGTAATCATCGGCATTAAGAGCTTAGAAGATTTTAAAAGTAGTTTTGGTGAATGTCCCTCAGTAACATTAAAGGCTTCCAGATTCGCATATGGATAAATAGTCTTATTCACTCGAACACCTTTTTTATTTATCTCGCAATCAAGTAAATGAGGTTCTTTATTTCCAAAAACAATTAATGAAAAGGTAGAAACAACAATCAACACAGCAAAAAGAATATTGTTGAAAATGACAGCCAAAACAGCAAAAGTTAAACCAATTATACCAACAATCCAAAACCAATCTGGAGTTTTTTCATAATGTTCGTATTCATGTATCTGCCAAGAAATAGATTCCATATGAAAATATTATATCACAACAAAGTTTTATGCGCATTGCAAAACGACACAAAATAAGGAATGTACTCGTGACTATATTTTGTGTCGTCCCGGAAATTATTTCAGTGCGCTCAGATAGGTATCTGAGCGCAAGGGCGGAAGACGGCGGTCTGAGCCATGTGGAAAAGATTTTTCAGCAGAAAAATACTTTTGCAGAAATAATTATCCGGGATCCAAGATATAAAAAGATTATTTGAAAAAGTTTATACCTGTGGTATACTGGACTGGTGGCGGAGGAATATAAAAGAAAGCCAAATACAAAATGTTCTACCTGTAAAACTAAAATATACAGGAGACCTTGCCAAATCGAAAAAGGTCGTGTATTTTGTAGCTCTGCTTGTTACGGTTTAGCAAACAGAAACGAGTCTCCTTGTGTAGTGTGTGGCAAGCCTATTATGGCTCAGCTTCATAAAATTACTTGTAGTCGTAGTTGTGCAAACAAACACAGAACCGGAATAAAATATCACCTAAATAACCCAAAGAACAAGGCAAAAACCTTTAGATTAATTAAGCTTCGTCTAATAGCAATAAAGGGTGGCAAATGTGAGAAATGTATGTATAATAAGGTGCAAATATTACAGGTACACCATAAGGACCGTAATAGGAAGAATAATGAGATAAGCAATCTAAGAATACTTTGCCCAAATTGTCATTACGAGGAGCATTTGTTAGAAAAAAGTTGGTTAAATGAATAATCAACAATATACGGAGGAGTGGCTCGAGTGGTTGAAGGCACCGCTCTTGAAAAGCGGAATCTATGAAAGTGGATCGTGAGTTCGAATCTCACCTCCTCCGCAGTGTTATTGATTTTTTATGGAGTGGCAGGGTGTTGATTTGCGAAAAGAAGCAAATCAAAGACGGAGCACGACGGTGAGTTCGGGGAGGGACCCGAATGCAAGACCGGAGGCTGTCGAGCCGAGGTATGACGAAA
>CAZTQI010000119.1:0-1578 GCA_964615805.1 uncultured Candidatus Saccharibacteria bacterium
GTTTTGTCATTCGCTTGGATAATTCTAATTCGCGACAACGGAGAGTTAAGGTTGAGTAGGGTACGGCAATATTTTCCTCATCGTTTAATTTTTCTTGCACTCGCTTGACATAACCTTGGCATTCTGCGTAAAGATTTCGGATCAAAGCCTCCTCTAAAATCTGTGTTTTTTCCTGGGGATTATCCGCTGTTTCTTGTTTTACTTCAAAAAACTTGTCCACGGTTTTCCTATCAAGGCTCAACTTTCTGCCAATAGCTCTATTCGAATCTCCCGATTTGTGAAGAGCTAAAATTTCATCACGCTGTTCCGAATTTAGCATACATCTCCTTTATTTTTAATTTGAGAGGTTCAATGATTCCATTAATACTATTGCAAATTAAGTTTGCTTGAACTTTAAAATCTGGAGAAGATTTCTCGAAGACGTTTAATTTGCATGCGCATTTTTTCCTAGCGAGTTTTTCCAGGTGAGAAAGATCTTTTAGAAATTGTTGCTCGACAACACTGAAGATATCGCCTTGGGCCACATCTTTATGGGCGCTGTTGATGATCCAATTTCCATTGCCTTTGCGAATCTCTGCGCGGAGTTCATCCTTGCCCTCGAACCATAGTTTGGCAAGAATTTCAATGTCGCGGAGACTGTGTTTTTCCTTCGCTACAATCCCAACAAACTCATCGACGAGTTGTCGATTTTTGTCGTTTACGCGCGTAAAAGGTCGCACGGAATGCATCCAAGCGTGCAATGGAAAGCGCCCCGACTGAATATGTTCCTTCACAGTATTGCTCATGTTGGCCAAAAAATTTAGCCTCATGCTGGCCCATGCAGGGCTACGCCCCGTTTTTCGAGCGATCTCCGACGTTGTAAGTCCTTGTTGGCGGTGCAATTCTGAAATAAAACTGGCTTCTTCATAGTGACTCATCTTTAGTCCCTGTCGCAGTATGAGCAATTGAATAATACCTTCCGACTCCCCATGCCCAATTATTTTGCATTGAATTGTCGTCCAATTTAGTTGCTTGGCAGCTCGATAGCGCTTGAAACCATCGAGAATTACAGGAACCGTGCCAACCATGGTGATGAGAAGCGGAATAATCTCCTGCTGTTGCACCATTTTACCGAGCAACTTTGTTTCTTGATCGGGATCTTTTACTTTTAATCCCTCGTATCGAGTGTCTAAAGACACTATTTCTAGCTCTTCAACCTGAATCATCAAACTTTTTTCTCTTCAAAATCTGTTGGGTCAAATATTTTGCTCTTGATAAAAATACGATGCCCTGCTGTCTGAATATTTTTTCTACGGTCTCCTTGATGACTGAAAAGCTATAAGTGCGGCCATCAACTAAGCGAAGTATGTATCGGAGATAAACCATAAAATTATCCGCCGTTGGTGCAAAGAGAGGCAAAACATCTTGCGATTGTTCCAATAACTTGGGCGTAATTGGCACCGTTTTAGGTTGGAGCGTATTTGATGGGGAAGTGGCCGTTGAGGTGGGCGTAATGGGTATGGGAGTTGAGGGATTGGCCAAATTAGCAAGCTTCTGTCGAACCTTTTTATAGTAGGCTTTCTGATTTATTTTGCTTTT